>URAI01000014.1 GCA_900545725.1 uncultured Eubacterium sp. | reverse complement strand
TGGCAGCAGGACTTGCCTGCGGACTCGGATATGTTGCATTTGCAGCCATATTTGCAGTTGTGATTATACTTGTTTTAATCGTACTTTCTGTCTCAAATTTCGGCGATATGGCATCCGGAAACCGCCAGTTAAAGATTACAATCCCGGAAAACTTAAATTATACCGATGCGTTTAACGAAGTTTTTGACAGCTATACCACAAACAGCCAGCTTCGCAAAGTAAAGACAACCAACATGGGAACCATGTTTGAACTTACATACACGGTCGCATTAAAAAAAGATGTCAATGAAAAGAACTTTATTGACGCACTGCGTGTAAAAAACGGCAACTTAAATATTGTGCTTGGCATTCCTGAAACGGAAAGCACGAATTTAAACTAAGCTGTGAAGATATTGCCACGAAAGTCTGGCAGAAGTATTTAAGTCAAGTCAGAAGGAATTCAAATCACAAAAATAATAAAACAAAAAGGATATAAAGCAGCCACACAAATGCCGCTACAGGCAGGGCTGTCTTTGTATCCTTATTTTTATGGAAAATGTGGACACCACTAAGCGATGTGATGCGCACGGCAAAGGGCATATCAATCGAGAAATTTTCAAAAAACACTTGTATTATTGGCTCAATTATTATATTATAAACACATATACGAAAGGGACGTGAGGAAAATGATAGATAATAACACACAATTTTTTAAAACTCAGCCAGAAAAAACAATTTCTGTAGAAAAGATTTTGGAGCAGGTATATCTTGCACTTAAGGAAAAAGGGTATAATCCCGTTAATCAGATTGTTGGATATATTATGTCAGGAGATCCAACATATATAACAAGTCATAACAATGCCAGAAGCCTTATAATGAAGGTTGAAAGAGACGAATTAGTGGAAGAGGTAATCAAGTACTTTATTGAAGGAAAAGGATTGTAATATGAGAATAATTGGACTTGATTATGGAACGAAAACAGTGGGGGTGGCTTTAAGCGACCCCCTTGGTATTACTGCTCAGGGAGTAGAGACTATTACACGTAAGGAAGAGAATAAGTTAAGAAAGACACTTGCGAGAATAGAACAGATTATTACAGAGAATAATGTTGAGAAGATAGTAGTCGGATTCCCTAAGAATATGAATAATACAATTGGTGAAAGAGCAGAGGCATGTAAAGAATTTGCCGGGAAGCTTGAGAACAGAACAGGACTTGAGGTTGTTATGTGGGACGAGAGATTATCCACAGTTGCAGCTAATCAGGTGCTCATGGAGAGCGGTGTACGCAGAGAGAACAGGAAGGCTGTTATTGACAAGATTGCGGCTGTATTTATATTACAGGGATATCTTGACTATATGGCTAATATGGGAAAGTAAATATTATTTCACTTATATATCAGGTTAGGTAAATTATGAGCCTGTATATAAGTTTTATATTATATCCGGTTGAATCAGATATATAATATAGTCAGGAGAATACATGGAAAAAATTGAGTTTATGACAGATGATAATGAAGTTGTTAATTTTTATATATTAGAAGAGACAAGAATTAATGGAGTGAATTATATACTGGTTACTGATTCTGAAGAAGATGAGGATGCAGAAGCCTTTATTTTAAAGGATACATCAATTGCACAGAGTATGGAAGCTTCATACGAATTTATTGAGGATGATAATGAACTTGAAGCTGTTGGCAAGGTGTTTTCTGAACTGCTTGAAGATATTGATTTGGAAAATTAATAGACATAAGAATTACTGTCTGTTTATGTCATATAGACATTTATGTTATATGTAATAATGTGCTTAATTACATATGACAGAGCGTTATATTTATCGTTTAATGTAGACGTGGGACTGTAATTACATAATTTGATTTTATGTTATATAGTCTGGCGTTATAGGTCGGACTTGCGTATGGACATTAACGTTTTTATTATATTGTGCATGTAATTATGCATGGTTATGGAGGATTTGTATGAAAAAAGAGTATACTGGTACTGTTAAGATTATACCATTAGGTGGTCTTGAACAGATCGGAATGAATATTACTGCCATAGAATATGGTGACAGTATTATTGTGATAGACTGTGGTCTGGCATTTCCAGAGGAAGAGATGTTAGGAATTGATCTTGTAATTCCTGATGTAACATATCTTAAGGAGAATGCAGACAAGCTTAAGGGATTTGTTATTACACATGGTCACGAAGATCATATAGGTGCAATCCCATATGTATTGAAGGAAGTAAGTGCACCGATATATGCAACTAAGCTTACTATGGGTCTTATTGATTCTAAGCTTAAGGAGCATAATATGTTAAGAAGTGTCAAGAGAAAGGTTGTCAAGTATGGACAGTCAATTAATCTTGGTGATTTCAGGGTTGAGTTTATAAGAACTAACCATAGTATTGCTGATGCTGCGGCACTTGCAATATTTTCGCCGGCTGGTGTCCTTGTACACACAGGGGATTTTAAGGTGGATTATACACCTGTATTTGGAGAGCCTATCGACCTTCAGAGATTAGGCGAGCTTGGTAAGAAAGGTGTATTAGCATTAATGTGTGATAGTACTAATGCATTAAGACCTGGTTTTACCATGTCAGAAAAGACTGTAGGTGCTACATTTGATAAGATTTTCAATGATAATAAGACAAGCCGTCTTATTATTGCAACATTTGCTTCTAATGTTGACAGAGTACAGCAGATTATTAATTCAGCTATTAAGTATGGACGTAAGGTATGTGTAGAAGGCCGGAGCATGGTCAATATTATAGAAGTTGCAGAGAATCTGGATTATCTTAAGATACCGGATGGCGTTCTTATTGATACTGATGCCATGAAAAATTACGCTCCTGAACAGATTGTTCTTATAACAACAGGTAGTCAGGGAGAATCAATGGCGGCACTTTCTAGAATGGCAGCTTCCCTTCACAGACGTGTATCAATACAGCCGGGAGATTGTGTAGTATTTTCATCAACACCAATTCCGGGTAATGAGAAGTCGGTTGCCAAGGTTATTAACGAATTGGGAATGAAAGGTGCTAAGGTTATTTTTCAGGATACACATGTTTCAGGACATGCGTGTCAGGAAGAGATTAAGCTTATATATTCTCTTGTTAAGCCTAAGTATGCAATACCGGTTCATGGTGAATACAGACATCTTATAGCGCAGAAAGAAGTAGTTAAGTCATTAGGTTATGATAATGAACATATTTTTATAGCTAAATCAGGAGATGTCATTGAGCTTGGCGAAGAAAAGGCAGCTATAACAGGCAAGGTTTCAACGGGGGCAATACTTGTTGATGGTCTTGGCGTAGGTGATGTAGGTAATATAGTTTTAAGAGACAGACAGAATCTTGCAGAAAATGGTATTATTATCGTAGTACTGACACTTGAGAAGTATTCAGGACAGCTGGTTGCAGGACCTGATATAGTTACAAGAGGTTTTGTATATGTAAGAGAAGCAGAGGAGCTTCTTGATGAGGCGAGAGCTATTGTTACAGATTCTGTACAGACTTGTATGGATAAGAATATTACAGACTGGAGTAAGATAAAAAATATAATTAAGGATGATTTAAGTGAATATCTTTGGAAGAAGATGAAGCGTAATCCAGTAATACTTCCGATTATTATGGAAGCCCAGTTATAATTATAAGATGAGAGGGCGTGTGCTTGTGCAACGCCCTTTTTGTGTAATCATCATTTTTTCAGGAATGGAGATTTGGATATGAAAGGAATAGATGAGATAAAAAAAGAACTCGGAGAGGCAATTCTTAATAGTGAGGAATATAAAGAATATCAGGAGCTGCAAAAAGAAATAGACAGAAATCCAGATTTGAAACGTGTTATTGATGAATACAGAAGAAGGCATTTTGCACTTCAATATGATGATAATATAGAAGATAAATTTATGGCAACGCAGAATCTTAGCAAAGAATATGAAGAATTTAATAGTCAGATTCTTGTGAGAAAGTATCTTGATGCGGAGATATGTTTATGCAGGCAGATACAGGATATATGTATGTTTGTCGCAGGGATAGTTGATTTTAACATGGATTTTTTGAAATGACATGTTCTATAAATAGAATTTAGAAAGGTAAAGGTAATGCTGCAATGAATAATAAAAGAATTAGGATGATTGCTGATATATCAAGCAATATAATTGTCCTGATTATTGGAATAGTAATTATATTGACAGCGGGCAGCAAAGCGTATTCATTTGGACATAATATTTTTTATGAAGAGTCATTGACAGATGAACTATCTGCCAGAGAGGCTGAAGTTACTATAAAAGATGGAATTACTGACAAACAGCTTGCAAAACTTTTATATTCAAAAGGACTGGTTAAGGATGAGATGATATGCTATTTACAGATTAAGCTATCTGATTATAAGGGTAAATTTGTAGGTGGGACTTACACACTCAATACATCAATGAAACCAACACAGATGATGAGGGTATTGTGCAATATGACATTGGAGGATAGTGACTGACATGATAGTGAATGAGAGAATAGTTGATTATATTAATTCGCTTGATTGTGGTAATTCCCCAATATGTGATATTATTGAAGAAGAGGCAAGAAGAGACGATGTGCCTATAATACGAAAGGAAATGAAGAATTTTCTCAAGGTGATGCTGGCACTAAAACAACCGGTGAATATACTTGAGGTTGGAACAGCAGTTGGTTATTCATCTATTCTTATGAGTGAGAATATACCGGAGGGAAGCCATATTACCACTATTGAGAATTATGAGGTGAGGATTCCGATAGCCAGAGAGAATTTCAAGCGTGCAGGTAAGGAAGATGTTATAACTTTAATAGAGGGTGATGCAGCAGAAGTTCTTAAGAGACTTGAAGGAACTTATGATTTTATATTTATGGATGCTGCAAAGGGACAGTATATACATTTTCTTCCGGATATAATAAGGCTTATGTCAAGGGGAGGACTCCTGATTTCAGATAATGTACTTCAGGATGGAGATATAGTTGAATCAAGATATGGTGTTACGAGAAGAAACAGAACCATTCACACACGTATGAGAGATTATATGTATGAACTGACTCACTGTGACAGTTTTATTACCTCAATAGTTCCTATAGGCGATGGGATTACTTTAAGTGTAAAAAAATAATATAATATGTTAAAAGAAAGGAAATACAAAAATATGGCTGGACATATATATAATGGCAGAGAGATAGAATTACTGATACCGGCAAGCAGCCTTGAAGTACTTAAGACAGCTGTAATATTTGGAGCAGATGCGGTATATATAGGAGGAGAGGCTTTTGGTCTTAGGGCAAAGGCTAAGAATTTTTCTATGGAAGATATGAAAGCCGGAATTGAATTTGCGCATGAAAGGAATGTCAAGGTTTATGTAACTGCAAATATTCTTGCACATAATTATGACCTTGATGGTGCGAGAAAATATTTTGAAGAATTAAAGACCATAAAGCCGGATGCTGTAATTATATCTGATCCGGGAATGTTTACTCTGGCAAAAGAAATATTACCGGAGATAGATATACATATAAGTACACAGGCTAATAATACTAACTATATGACATATAATTTCTGGTGGAAACAGGGAGCTAAGAGAGTTGTTTCAGCCAGGGAATTATCGCTTAATGAGATTAAGCAGATAAGAGAACATATACCTGATGAGATGGAAATAGAAACATTTATGCATGGTGCTATGTGTATATCATATTCAGGAAGATGTCTTCTTAGCAGCTTTATGGCAGGAAGAGATGCCAACAGAGGCGCATGTACTCATCCCTGCAGATGGAAATATGCTGTTGTTGAGGAGTCAAGACCGGGAGAATATATGCCGGTTTATGAAAATGAAAGAGGAACATATATTTTCAATTCCAAGGATTTGTGTATGATTGAACATATACCTGAGATGGTTACATCAGGAATTGACAGCTTTAAGATAGAAGGAAGAATGAAAACAGCTCTTTATGTTGCAACCGTTGCAAGAACATACAGGCTTGCGATAGATGACTTCCTTAAGGATCCGGAAATATATAAGAGTCGTATTCCATTTTACAAGTCAGAGATTCAAAAATGTACATACAGGCAGTATACAACGGGCTTCTTCTTTGGAAAGCCAGATGAAAATACACAGATATATGACAGTAATACATATGTAAGGGAATATACATATCTTGGTATTGTTGGCGAATGTAATGAAGAGGGAATGTACCATATTGAACAGCGTAATAAGTTTTCTGTAGGCGAGACTATTGAAGTTATGAAACCAAATGGTGATAATATTGATGTAGTTGTAAGAGCTATTAAAAATGAAGATGGTGAAAATATGGAGAGCGCTCCGCATCCAAAACAACAGTTATATATCGATCTTGGTATAAAACTTGATAAATATGATATTTTAAGAAGAAAAGAAGATTAATCATTATCATTTAAGAAGAAAACATACTGTTATGATTAATTGACAAAATTACAGTTGGAAAAGCAATAAAGGGCGCCAAAGCACATATTATAATATAAATATGTGTTGAGGTGCCTTTCTTTGAAAACGTTTGATATGCCTTTGACTGCAAAAGAAGAACAACAGATGCTGGAAAGAAGTATGGCAGGAGATATAGAGGCACGTAATATATTGATTGAAAAGAACATGCGCCTTGTTGCACATATGATAAAGAAGTATATTTCTAAAGAAAGAGATACGCAGGATCTTATATCTGTCGGTACAATAGGACTTATTAAAGCAGTTAATTCATTCCGGCCTGAAAAGAATATAAAACTTGCTACATATGCAGCTAAATGTATAGATAATGAACTGTTGATGATGCTTCGTACAGAAAAACGTAAATCAAAAGAAGTATCTATGTATGATCCTATTGGGACTGATAAAGAGGGAAATGAAATAAGTCTTATAGAAATAGTAGCGGAACAGTCGTCTGATGTTATTGATGATTATATTTTTAATGAAAGAATAGAATGTATAAAAACTAATATTGATAATGTACTTACCAGGCGGGAGCAGATGGTTATACGATACAGATATGGACTTAATGGCGATAGAGAATATACACAAAATGAGATTGCCGGAATGCTTGATATAAGCAGGAGCTACGTCAGCAGAATAGAGAAAAAGGCTCTGAATAAGTTGAAAAAACTTCTGGAACAGAATAAACTATAAAATGGAGAGATTAATATGCCACGTTTTACACAACCTGAAATTATAAGAAACAGAATATCACAGGTAAGAGATATTATGAAAAATGACAGCATAGATGTATATATAATAATGACAGGCGATTACCATATGTCTGAATATGCAGATGCTTATTTTGCCGAAAGAGAGTATATGTCAGGATTTACAGGGTCGGCAGGAACTCTTGTTATTACGAAAGATGAAGCTGCT
Source organism: uncultured Eubacterium sp. (assembly GCA_900545725.1). Lineage (GTDB taxonomy): Bacteria > Bacillota > Clostridia > Lachnospirales > Lachnospiraceae > Lachnospira. The sequence goes on along the minus strand of URAI01000014.1, from coordinate 29,344 downwards.
TTATTTACAGATGGCAGGTATTTTGGTCAGGCACAGGAGCAGATAAATAATACAGGAATTATGCTTATGAAAATGGGAGTTTCAGGATTTCCAACAATTAATGAATATTGTATACACAAACTGCCTTATAAGGGAAGAATAGGCTTTGATGGAAGAACAGTCCCGGCACTTATAGGCATTGAATTAAGTTATATGGTAAAAAGCTGTGAGGGAAGCATTGATTGTTCATTTAATGCGGTTGAAAAAATATGGAATGACAGACCGGATTTTCCATGCAGTAAAGTCTATGCACTTGATGATAGATTTACAGGAGAAGAGTTAAGTGATAAGTTAAAAAGAGTCCGTCAGGTAATGGCAGAATATAAAGCAGATGCCCATGTTATATCTTCGCTCGATGATATATGCTGGCTTTTTAATATAAGAGGCGATGATGTTGAATGTAATCCTGTAATCATGTCGTATGCATTAATTACAGAAGATGAAGCGGTATTATATACAGATATATGCAGATTTGATGAAGCATTAGCAGATGAATTTAATGCAAATGGCATACAGATAAAGGAATATGGCAGTATATATGAAGATATCCGATATATTAATAACCATAAGTTAAGTAATGGAGAATGTGTTAATAGTATTCTTGTAGATTTTAAAAGAATAAATATGAATATGTATTCTGATATTCCTGACAGTGTAAGGATTATTAATAAAGAAAATCCAACAGTTTTAATGAAGGCAAAAAAGAATATTGTGGAAATTAATAATCTTAAGTCGGTCCACATTGATGATGGACTTGCTGTTACAAGATTTATGTTCTGGCTGAAAGACAAGATGAAACACTTTGATGAAGCTGAGAAGATTACGGAAGTGACGGCCGCAGAATATCTTGATAACCTAAGAAGCAGGATACATGATTATATAGAACTTAGTTTTCCTACTATAAGTGCCTATAAGGAAAATGCAGCAATGATGCATTATGCTGCAACAAAGGATAATTGTGCATTATTATACCCTGAGGGTGCACTTCTTGTTGATTCAGGCGGACAGTATTACAGAGGAACCACTGATGTGACAAGAACCATAGGACTTGGAAATGTAAGTGATGAGTTTAAAAAACATTTTACGCTTACATTAAAAGGAATGTTACATCTTACAAATGCAAGGTTTTTAAAAGGATGTACGGGCTTTAATCTGGATATACTTGCAAGAGAACCTCTGTGGAATGAAGGTATTGATTACAGATGTGGAACAGGACATGGAATAGGTTATCTTCTTAATGTACATGAATCACCTAATGGATTCAGATGGAAACATAATCCGGGACATAATGATTTATGCGTAATTGAAGAGGGGATGGTTACATCTAATGAGCCGGGGGTATATATTGATGGTAAGTATGGAATAAGAATTGAAAACGAAATATTATGTGTCAGAGATTATGAAAATGAATATGGAACATTTTTAAAATTTGAGACACTGACATATGTTCCGATTGATATTGAACTTATAGATGTAAAATATCTTGATGATAGAGATATTATCTTGTTAAATAATTATCATAAGAGAGTTTATGAAAACTTAAGTCCTTTTATGAGTGATGACGAGCTTGATATGCTTAAGAAATATACAGCTCCGGTATCGAAATAGAAATGCAAATATTTAGAAATGGAGGTCAGTTTGAATAAAATAATTAATAAAATAAATACACCGAAAAAAATTATGGCGGTTATTATAGCTGTGGTGGCAGCAGTTATATGTATTACACTTGCAATATCGTTTGCCAATAGAAATAAAATTAATATAAAAGGATATATTAATATAGAATATAAGGGCGCAGATAAGTATGCTACGGCGATGTGTCATGTTGATACTGACAAGTTATATAAAGCAATGGCAGGCAATGTGCGTGATATGGAAAAATTATCGGCATATAGAGAGCTGGCAGAATCTGTAACAGCGCTAGTAAATGATAAGGATATATCTAATGGACAGAATATAACGGTAAATGTAAGTTTTGATGAAGATAAAGCACAGAAAGCCGGAATACAGTTTAATGATACATCGTATATTGTTAAGGCTTCTGGGATAAGCACCGGAAAAGTTATATCACTATTTGAAAATGTAGAAGTTGTATTTGCCGGGATGAGTCCTGAGGCATATGTTAAAGTGACTAATAAATGGGATGATGAATATCTTGGCTCTATAGAATTTAAAAGTGATAAGAACAGTCAGATAGCGCTTGGAGATGTGATAAGAATAACATGTAGTGCAACAGATGAGGAGCTTGGACAACATGGTTATATTGCTTCCCAGCTTTATCTTGACTATAAGGTTGATAAGCTGAATTCTTATGCACAGATAACGGATATTGATAAGAATGTCCTTAATTCATTGTCAACAGAGGCAATGAGTGCTATTACACAGCAGGTTGATGATACGACATTCAGGATGATGTATAAGGCATCGCAGGATACTGCATATTTAAGGGATGTCAATGATGAAAATGTAACTTCAATTGAACCGGTTGGTACATATTTCCTTAAGAGAAAGAATGTGTCAGAGGGTACGGTTGATAACTATATTTATATGGTATTTGCCGCTGACGTTGTAAGCTCATCTAATCAGATGAAAATATATTTTACATTTGAATATAGTCAGGGATATGTAAGTACAGATGGCAGTTTTGATATTATGCATGATAAACCTGAAAACAGATATCAGTGTAGTAATAATATGGAGAGCTTGTATAATTCTGTTATTGGAAGTAAAGGAGAACTGTATACCATAACGGCTATTCAATAGTGTGGTTAAAGGTATAAGATGTTATACAGAAGTGGATGATGATTGTACTGTGATTATAAGAAAGGAGCGTGTGGGAATATGTTTACAATTGAAAAAATCCTTGATGAAGCAAGAAATGAAGGCGCAACAGATGTATATCTTATGACAGGCTCGATTCCAAAGTACAGGAAAGCCGGTAAGATTAAGAATCTTAATTATCCTAAGCTTACTGAAGAAGATATGAAAAAAATAACCATAAATATGATGGGAGAACTTCAAAGGGAACAGTTCAGGGTGGATAAAGAGACTATTTTTGCATATGAGACACAAAATGGTAACAGATACAGAGTTAATATATTTAGGCAGAATGAGCTTATAACAGCTTCAATAAGATGCGTTAATAATAATATAAAAGATGTAGCCATATCAGAGGAAATTATGGCTTTGGCAGAAAAAAGAAGCGGTATTGTAGTTATAGCGGGTTCTGCCGGAGCAGGTAAGAGTACACTGCTTAATGCAATTGCCACAAAGCTTAATTCAGATAGTTCGTGCAGTATAGTTTCAATAGAAAATCCAGTGGAATATATTTATAAAGATGGAAATTCGTTTGTAATACAGCGTTGTATTGGACAAGATGTACAGTCATATGCAATGGCAGTTAAGAATTCATTAAAGATTAACAGTGATATTATAATAATAGATGAAATATCAGATGAAGAAACTATGAAAGCAGCACTTGATGCTGCTATGGCAGGGGCATTTGTATTAACAACGATAGACTGTGCTGAAAAAGATATGGTTAATAATAGGATAAATGGATTATGTTCTGAGAGTGCTATTGTTAAGAAATATATTAATAAAGTAATTTTTGCAAGTGTAACATATGAAAATCAAAAATCAGAATATATATATGAAATAATATAAGCATATATTTTATATGTATATGTTGGGTGAATTAAAGCAGGCTGCTGTATCAGTATGATTTTATATATGCAGATTTTAAAATGAAGCATATATGGATTATTGATGCAGCAGCCTTTGTTTGCCTTGATTATAAATGGAAGGCAGCATATGTATAAGGATTTGGTAGTTTTGTTTGCTTTATAAATCATAGATTTGAATATAATTCAGACAATTTTTGGAGGATATTTTATATAATTCTAAATACTCATACTTGACAATATATATATATGATATTATTATAAATAGTAAGAATATAATATATTGTATTAATATAAAACGGGAGGGGTTATGTTTAGAAGAGGAAAAAGGGCCACCATATATGGGCTGGATGCGCAGATTGTCAGTGTAGAAGTAGATGTAGGAAATGGACTTCCTATTTTTGAAATGAGTGGGTATCTTGCGGGGGAGGTTAAGGAGTCGAAAGAGCGAATTAAGGTTGCAATAAGGAATTCAGGTTATGAGCTGAAACCACAGAGAATAGTAGTTAATATATCTCCGGCTGATATAAGAAAGGATGGAACAGGTTTTGACCTTCCGATTGCAGCAGGAATACTTTCGGCCAACTGTATTATAGATGAAGACAGACTGGAGGGTGTATTTGTAATAGGGGAGCTGAGTCTTGACGGAAGTGTTAATCCTATAACCGGAATACTTCCAATGGTATGTGTGGCAGCTGAGAGTGGCTTTAATACATGTATTGTACCTGAGGCTAATGTAAAGGAAGCGGCTATGGTTGCAGGAATTAAGGTCATAGGTGTAGACAGTCTTAAAGCATTTATAGATATTATCAATGATTTATCAGATTATGAAGGATATGTAAAGAACATGAAGGACTGGTCTTATGATACAAAACATCTGTGTTATGAAGTGGATTTTTCTGATGTAAGCGGACAGGAGGCGGCAAAGAGAGCGACGCTTATTGCGGCAGCAGGCATGCATAATATATTATATGTTGGAGCGCCGGGGAGCGGTAAGACTATGCTTGCAAAGAGAATACCGACAATAATGCCTGAATTATCTTATGAGGAGAGCATGGAGCTTACAAAAATATATAGTGTGGCAGGCAAGCTTAATAAGAATACACCATTGATAACTGACAGACCATTCAGGAGTCCGCACCATAATATTACAAGTGCAGGGCTGCTTGGAGGAGGACGTATTCCTAAGCCGGGAGAGATTACACTTGCCGGAAAGGGTGTGTTATTTCTGGACGAGATGACGGAATTTGGTATTTCTGTAATTGAGTCTTTAAGACAGCCGCTTGAAGATAAGAAAGTAACGATTGTAAGACTGAATTCGTCCTTTACATATCCAGCAGACTGTATGCTGGCGGCGGCTATTAATCCGTGTAAATGCGGCTATTATCCGGACAGAAAAAGATGCAGATGTACCGAACAGGAGATTCAAAGATATATAGGAAGGATATCACAGCCTGTATGGGACAGATTTGATATCTCTGTGCATGTACAGAAGGTTGCTTTTAATGATATAGCTGATGGGGTGGAAAATAATAATGATAATATATATACATCCCATAATATGCAAAAGATGTTAGAGATAGCAAGAAAAATGCAAAAAGAAAGATTTAATAACAGTGTTATTAATTATAATTCTGAAATGAAAGCAGCGGATATAAAGAAATATTGTCCACTTGAAAAGGAAGAAAGAAATTTAATGGAGAAGGCATATGAAAGACTTAATCTTACAGGAAGGGGATATCATAAAATACTTAAGATGGCTAGGACAATAGCGGATTTGGAAGAATCGGAGAAAATAAGAAAAGAACATTTATTAGAGGCAGTTTCGTATAGAAGTTTTGAAGGGAGATAGTGTGGAAAATAATGCTGATGCGATTATTTTCCACACGGCTATTTGTGCAGCAGGTATCACAAATAGCCTTTATCGCAGAGCCAAATCTGATATTTGGCTCGCGATTCCTCCGGCATTAGAAAATGCCTGCGGAAGGGAGATAGTGTGAACAATAATGAATTTTACTGGTACTGGCTGTGTAATATACGGGGAGTGGGGATGCAGAATGTCCGTAAGCTTCTTAAGATATTTGATACACCGGAAGATGTTTATAAATGTGATGATAAAGTGTTGGAAGATACAGGAATATTAAAAAAGAAAGAATTGTCCGCACTAAAATACAGTAAAAGAGACAATAGTATATATGAAGAATTTATAAAACTTAAAAAGAAAGGAATACGGTTTATTACATATGAGGATGAATTGTATCCAAAACGTTTAAAGAATATATACGATAGTCCTGTGAGTATGTATATTAAAGGGAATATGATAAGGGATGATTATCCGAGTGTTGCCATTGTAGGTGCAAGGAGATGTTCACAATATGGAAAAGAGACTGCATATTACTTTGCAAAAAGATTTGCACAGATGGGCATACAGGTTGTGAGTGGTATGGCGGCAGGAATAGATTCAGCAGCACACAGAGGCTGTATTGATGGGAATGGAAAGACGTATGCTGTATTGGGGTGTGGAGTGGATGTGTGCTATCCTGCCTGTAATATAGAATTATATACAATGATTGAAAGAACCGGAGGGATTATTTCGGAGTATCCGGTTGGTTCAGTTCCTCTTGCATGGCAGTTTCCTGTAAGAAACAGAATAATCAGTGGACTTGCAGATGTGGTAATTATAATAGAAGCAGGGAAAAAGAGTGGTTCTCTTATAACTGCTGATCAGGCATTAGAACAAAACAGAGACATTATGGTAGTTCCGGGAAGAATAAATGACATATTAAGTGAGGGATGTAATAATCTTATAAAGCAGGGGGCACAGATGATAACGACACCGGAAGATGTGTTTGAAAATAATTTAATAAAAAACTTAAAAAATAATATAATTTGTTGTGAAAATAGGCATAAATCAAGGGAAACAGGCAGAATGTCAGACAATAATAATGTTATTTACGGCAAAAATATAAAAAAACAACTTGCAACCCCCAAAGATATGTTGTATAGTTGTTTCGATTTGTATCCAAAGAGCGTTGATACAATACTTAAAGAAACAGGATATGATATTATGAAAGTTAATCAGCTTATTGCAGAGCTGATGCTTGAGGGAGATATCAAGGAGGTTTCTAAAAACTGTTATGTAAGAGTGCTTAATGATATGCACGATTGACGATGCGCCATTATATAATGCTGTGCATCGTTTAAATAATACGCATTTATGCGAGGAAGATGTGGAGGATTTGTTGGATGGCTAAGTATCTTGTTATTGTTGAATCACCAGCCAAGGTTAAGACAATTAAAAAGTTTTTGGGAAGTAATTATGAGGTTATGGCTTCGCAGGGACATATCAGGGATTTGCCAAAGAGCCAGATGGGCGTTGATATAGAACATGATTTTGAACCTAAGTATATTACCATAAGAGGGAAAGGTGATATTCTTGCAGCGTTGAGAAAAGAAGTTAAAAAGGCTGATAAAGTATATCTTGCAACCGATCCGGATAGAGAGGGAGAGGCAATTTCATGGCATCTTGCAAAGGCTTTAAAATTAGAAGATAAAGATGTTTATAGAATTACATTTAATGAAATTACTAAAAATGCAGTAAAAGAATCTATAAAACATCCAAGAAAGATTGATATGAATCTCGTTGATGCACAGCAGTCAAGACGTGTGCTTGATAGAATGGTTGGTTACAGTATAAGTCCTATTTTATGGGCTAAGATAAAAAGAGGATTGAGTGCGGGACGTGTGCAGTCTGTTGCATTAAGGCTTATATGTGACCGTGAGGATGAAATTAATTCATTTATTCAGGAAGAATACTGGTCAATAGAAGCGGCATTTAATGTTAAGGGAGAGAGAAAGCCTTTAACAGCCAGATTTTATGGCAACGCTGATGGAAAAATAGATATCCATAATAAAAAAGAAGCGGAATGTATTATAGAAGAAGTAAAAAACAGTTCTTATAGCATTGAGAGCATTAAAGTGGGAGAAAAAGTAAAAAAAGTTCCACTTCCATTTACTACAAGCACACTGCAGCAGGAGGCGGCAAAACAGCTTAATTTCTCAACACAAAAGACAATGAGACTGGCACAGCAGCTATATGAAGGTGTTGAGGTTGCTGGACGTGGTACAATTGGTATAATTACATATTTAAGAACTGATTCGACAAGAGTAGCAGATGAAGCACAACAGGTGGCAGCGGAATATATTAAGGAAGCGTATGGCGAGAAGTATCTTAGTGAAAATAATAAATCCAAATCAAAGGATGATAAAAAGATTCAGGATGCACACGAGGCTATACGGCCAACTGACATAACACTATCCCCGTCTGTTATAAAAGATTCACTTTCAAGGGATCAGTTCAGATTATATCAGCTTGTATGGAAAAGATTTGCGGCAAGCCAGATGAGCAGTGCTGTATATGAGACTACATCAGTGAAGATTGCGGCAGGAAAATATAGGTTTCATGTGAATGCCTCAAGAATTAAATTTGATGGATTTATGTCGGTATATAAGGACTCCTCTGAAAAGGAAGTTCTTAATACACTTGCTAAGGGAATTGATGAAAATTCAGAACTTAGTATTAAAGACATTGAAGGAATACAGCATTTTACACAGCCACCTGCACATTATACAGAAGCATCGTTAGTTAAGACTCTTGAAGAGCTTGGAATAGGCCGCCCAAGCACATATGCACCTACAATTACTACAATAATTGCCAGACATTATGTGGTAAAGGAAAATAAGAATTTGTACGTTTCTGAATTAGGTGAAGCAGTAAATAATATGATGAAAAAAGCTTTTCCTGTAATTGTTGATGTTAATTTTACTGCCAATATGGAATCATTGCTTGATGGTGTTGGTGAGGGAAAAGTAAAATGGAAAGATGTAATAAGAAATTTTTACCCTGACCTTGAGGAATCCATTAAAGCAGCGGAAAAAGATCTTGAAAGTGTTAAGATTGAAGATGAAGTTACTGATGTTGTATGTGAAAAGTGCGGCAGAAATATGGTTGTTAAATATGGTCCACATGGAAAATTCTTAGGATGTCCGGGATTTCCAGAGTGTAGAAATACGAAGCCATATCTTGAAAAGATTGGAGTTGCCTGTCCTAAGTGTGGAAAGGATGTAGTCCTTAGAAAGACAAAGAAAGGCAGAAGATATTATGGCTGTGAGGATAATCCCGAATGTGATTTTATGACATGGCAGAAACCATCATCAAAGAAATGCCCTGAATGTGGCGGATACATGGTTGAAAAGGGAAATAAACTTGTATGCGGTGATGAAAAATGTGGACATATTGAAATGATAAAAAAAGAAGATGAAAGCAATGAATAGACAGTTAATTGTATGTAAATAATATTATTTATTAGAAATTGTTTTAAAATGCATAACAAATGTTGAAAAAAGTTTTAAAGTGTGCTAAAATTTCTAAAGTGGTTTATGTGTTGTGTTTAATAATGTATTCTTTGAGTAGTTATTATTGTTACAAATAATTTTAAATATGTTAAGGATGTGTCAATGGGGTAATGTTATCATAGTCTTAACATGAGATATTTTATGATTAAGCATATAAGCTTTAAGGAGGTACACAATGAGCGTTCAATTACTTGATAAAACAAGAAAAATTAATAAGTTGTTACACAATAATCATTCACACAGAGTTGAATTTAATGATATATGTGATGTGCTGAGTGGTATACTTGAATCTAATATTCTCGTAATAAGTAAAAAAGGTAAAGTACTTGGAACAGGTTTTTATAACAATACAGAGATTATTAATGAGCTAATCTATGACAGGGTTGGAGGTTTTGTAGATAAGATGCTTAACGAAAGGCTGTTAAGCGTTTTATCTACAAAGGAGAATGTTAATTTATCAACACTTGGATTTAATCCTGATATGGTAAAAAAGTTTCAGGCGCTTCTTGCACCTATTGAGATAGGCGGTGAACGTCTTGGAACATTATTTATGTATAAGCAGGATAAAAGCTACGAGATAGATGATATCATACTCTGTGAATATGGCACTACTGTTGTGGGACTTGAGATGATGCGTTCGGTTAATGAAGAGAATGCGGAAGAAGTGAGAAAACAGCAGATTGTAAAATCAGCCATCAGTACATTATCTGCATCAGAGTTAGAAGCCATAAAGCATATTTTTGAAGTTCTCGATGGAAATGAAGGAATACTTGTTGCAAGTAAAATTGCTGACAGGGTTGGTATTACACGTTCTGTAATAGTTAATGCATTGAGAAAGTTTGAAAGTGCCGGCGTAATAGAATCCCGTTCATCAGGAATGAAGGGAACTTATATTAAAGTTATCAATGATGTTGTATTCGATGAGCTTAAAAAACTTGAAGATAAATAAGTGGTTAATACTGTGATTATGGAACTGGCGTCTGGTGATTAAGTATCATTTTTTTGTGACGTCGGTTCTTTTTTTATTTTTTTTAAATGGAACAACATGGATAAAATAGTAAAAAAAAGTCAAAAACACTTGTAATTTTTGAGCTATACTTTATAATATAATTTAGGTTGATTTTGATTATATGTAATAATGTAATCAATAAAGGAGGAAGAATTATGAACTTAGGTGCGTTTGGTTATGTTAATGTTTTAAAGACGGCTGCAGATGCAAGCTGGTTAAGAGAGGAAGTATTGACTAATAATATTGCAAATGTTGATACGCCTAATTATAAAAGACAGGACGTTGAATTTAGTACATATCTTAATTCAGCCATTGAGCAGGCCGCAAGTCCTGCATCTACGCTTACACAGAAGGTTAATAATATAGATCTGGATAATATAACAACAAGAACTTATACAGATAACGCCTCTCTTTCATATAGACTTGATGGTAATAATGTTGATTTGTCAACGGAAAATGCAGAACTTGCATCAGAACAGCTTAACTATACAGCACTTATTGACAGTATTAACAACGAGTTTTCAAGGATGAAAGCAGTTATAAAATAATGGGTTTCATAATTTGCCACATTGGAGATGAAAGGGGAATATAATATGTCTATGTTTACAGCATTTAACATTAGTGCTACAGGAATGACTGCACAGCAGTTAAGAACTGATGTTATATCAGAGAATATTGCTAATGTTAATACTACAAGAACATCGGATGGCACACCGTATGTAAGAAAAGCTGTTGTTTTTACAGAAAAGACTCTTACTGCAGATACAGCAGTAACAGGAGCTAATTCTAATGGTTCTTCATTTGCAAGTGTACTAAAGAGCGCATGCAATGGAAGATTAGGAGATGGCGTTAAAGTAACGTCGGTATATGAAGATACATCAACAGATATGAATATGGTGTATGATCCGTCACATCCGGATGCTGACGAGAATGGATATGTAACGTATCCTAATGTCAACGTTGTACAGGAGATGACAGATCTTATAGATGCATCAAGATCATATGAAGCGAATGTATCAGCTTTTAATGCCAGTAAATCTATGGCATCTAAAGGTCTTACAATAGGACAGGCTAATTAATGGGTTTTATAATATTTGCATATAAATGATATGCAGAAATGAGGAGAATATGGATTTGACATCAGCAGTTACTAATCTTGGTAACGATTATGTATCTAAAGTAACACAGGCAATGAAGAATTCTGTAGCAACAGATGATGCTAATATATCTGCAACAGATTCGTTTGACAGTATATATAATTCAGTTGCAGGATTATTGAACAATACTAATACATATGTACAGCAGGCACAACAGGCTGAGATTGATTATGCGCTGGGTAAAATGACTAATGCACATGAGCTTGGGGTATACCAGCAGCAGGCTAATGTGGCATTGCAATATACTGTTGCAGTCAGGGATAAAGTTCTTGAAGCATATAATCAGATAATGAATATGTCAATTTAATTGATTGGAGTTACAGGTAGATGGTCGAAAGATTGAAGCAGTTTCCAAAGAGAATAGCCGAGATTTGGAACAATTGGACAAGAAAACAGAAAACAATAATTATTAGTTCGGCAGCGGTTTTATTAATTGCAGTGATTATATTAATTGTTGCTCTTAATAAACCTAATTATCAGGTTCTTACAACATGTAAGGATTACAATGAAATGAGTCAGGTTACTAAGATTCTTAGTGATGCTGGTTATTCATATGAAGTAGCAGATAATACGCTTGTTGTAAAAGTCAAAAAAGCTGATTTGACAGCAGCAAAGATGGCTATAGCATCAGGTGATATTAAGTCGGACGGATATTCTTTTGAAGATGCTATGACTAGCAGCTTCTCTACAACGGAATCTGACAAAACAAAACAGTATGAGCATTATCTTGAATATAAGTTTGCAGATGACCTCAAGTCAATGGATGGAATTAAGTCAGCATCAGTTACAGTAGATATAGCAGATGATACTAATTCATTTTATACTAATACATCGGAATCATCTGTTGCAGCTGTTTTACAGCTTACAGATACATTATCAGGAGATCGTGCGGAAAGCATAGCCAACTTCCTTGCGACAGCAGTAGGTAATAGCACAACCAATGCGATTACTATCATAAGTTCAGATGGTACAACACTATTTTCGGGCAATAGTAATTCTTCAAGCACATCAGGAGTCAGCTATAACAGCCAGTTAAAATATAAGGATCAGATTGAATCAACGACTAAGTCTTCATTAAAACAAGGCTTGTTAGCTACAGGACTTTATGATGATGCATATTTTACTTTGAATTATGTGCTTAACTGGGATAAGGTTAATAAGATAGCTAAAGAATATACGGCTCCTGATGGTATGGATCAGGGTCTTTTCTCAGAATCCTATGAAGAGAAGTCAACAGGAAGTAATGGTGCAAGCGGTACGCCGGGTACAACATCTAATAATACAGATAGTACAACATATGATTTGACAAATGGTACATCTGAGTCATCATATGAGGTTAAAAAGTATTCATATCTTCCTAATGAACTTGTTACTACAACTAATACAGAACCGGGGGCTATTGTATATGATACATCTACATTGGCTGTTACATTTATTAAAAACAGAGTATACAATGAAGATGAATGTAAGAAACTTGGATATCTTGATAATACAACATGGGAAGAATTTAAGGCACAGAATGCTGATTCGGTTGTACTTAACGTAGATAATACATGGACAAATTTAATATCAAACGGTACTGGTATCAATGCTAACAATATATCAGTTATGGCATATGAAAGACATTATTTTCAGGATTCAACTCAGCCGGGAGTTATGTCAACAGTTACATTCTGGGTACAGATTGCACTTGCAGTTGTGATCTTAGGATTACTTGTATTTATAGTGCTTAGAAGTGCAAGACCGTTAACGGTAGAAGAAACAGAACCAGAGCTTTCAGTTGAAGAAATGCTTGCTACAACTAAGGAGAACCAGCCGGCAGTGGATGATATTGATATTCAGGAGAAATCAGAAACAAGAAAAGCTATCGAGAAATTCGTGGATGAGAATCCGGAAGCAGTGGCGTTACTGTTGCGTAACTGGTTGAACGAAGATTGGGATTAGTTAAATATATACAATAATTATAAAGCTATGAAATGGAGTGAAAAAGATGCCAAAGGGAGCAGGAACGTCATCGGGCGATAAAGGAATGGATGGTGTAAAAAAAGCAGCGATATTATTGATTGCTTTAGGACCTGAAAAGTCATCACAGGTGTTTAAGCATTTAAAGGAAGAGGAAATTGAACAGCTTACACTTGAAATTGCCAATACAAGCAGTGTGTCACCTCAGACAAAGGAGCAGGTATTGAATGAATTTTATGAAATATGCCTTGCGCAGCAGTATATTGCAGAAGGTGGTATTACATATGCCAAGGAACTTCTTGAAAAAGCTCTTGGAGAAGACAAGGCAAGGGATGTTATTGGAAAACTTACAGCGAGCTTACAGGTTCGTCCTTTTGAATTTATCAGAAAGACAGATCCAAGTCAGCTGCTTAACTTTATACAGGATGAACATCCTCAGACTATAGCATTGATTTTATCATATCTTCCTGCGTCACAGGCATCAATGGTTATATCGTCATTACCACCTGAAAAACAGGCAGATGTTGCCAAGAGAATAGCACAGATGGATAGAACTTCTCCTGATGTGATAAAGCAGGTGGAAAAGGTCCTTGAACGTAAGCTTTCATCACTTGTCAATCAGGATTATACAATTGTCGGTGGTGTTGATGCCATTGTTGATATTCTTAATTCTGTTGACAGAGGTACTGAAAAAAATATTATGGAAACTCTTGAAATCGAAGAGCCTGAACTTGCTGATGATATCCGTAAGAAGATGTTCGTATTTGAAGATATTCTTTCACTTGACGACAGAGCTATACAGAGAGTTCTTAGGGATGTTGATAATTCAGATCTTGCACTTGCACTCAAGGGAGCAAATGAGGATGTACAGAATGTTATTCTTAATAACCTTTCAAAGCGTCTGGCTGTAATGATTAAGGAAGATATGGAATTCATGGGACCTGTACGAATGAAGGATGTTGAGGAAGCACAGCAGAAGATTGTTAATGTTATAAGAAAGCTTGAAGATTCAGCAGAAATTGTTATCGCCAGAGGTGGAGGTGACGAGATAATTGTCTAATATTCTGAAAAAAGGCAGTGCTGTATATAAAGAAGAACGAATAATTGATTACAATGAAATCTTAAAAGAAAAAATTAAAAGTTTTACAGAACTGAGTGAAAAAAATAAAAAAAGAATGGATTCTGATGGCTTTGTTAATGGACTTGATGCTCCCGTTATCGAAGTTGATGATGATATGAGTGATGCCGGACTTTCACAGGCAGCAACACTAGAGAGTGAAAGTGCTGATGACATTATAAATAACGCCAGACAGGAAGCGGATGATATTATAGATGAAGCTAACAAACAGGCAGAAATTATTTTAAGCGAAGCTAAAGGACAAGCGGAAGAAGTTCAGAGTGAAGCTCATGAAAATGGTTATAATGAAGGACTTTTATCAGCACAGAATGAATACAATGATAAAGCTATGCAGTTGGAGAATGAATATAATGCCAAAGTATCTGAACTGGAAGAACAGTATAGCAAAATGAGAGAAGAGATAGAGCCGGATCTTGTTAATACATTGATGGATGTGTTTGAAAAAGTTACTCATACAATTGCAGAGGATAATAAAGAGATTGTATTACATCTGATTAATAATGTTATGAAAAATGTTGATAACAGCCATGAATTTGTTATAAAGGTATCACCAGAGGATTATCAGTTTGTAGCTGATAACCAGGGCAAGATATATTGTGCCATGTCTAGTGAAGTTAATCTTGAAGTTGTACAGGAAGCTTCGTTAAAAAGCTCAGAATGTATAATAGAAACGGATACAGGAGTATTTAATTGCAGCCTTGATATTGAATTAAATAATCTTATTAAAGAGATAAAGCTTTTAAGCTGTATATAGCTATATAGTAAGTATATAGGAGGAATTGTTTTGCCGGCATTTAATAAAGCAAAATATTATAATTTAATAGACAGATCCTTTTATGAAAAGTTGGGAAAGGTTACTAAGATTGTAGGTCTTACAATTGAATCAGTTGGTCCGGATGCAAAACTTAATGATTTGTGTATCATACATTCTGCTGATGGAACACAACAATTATATGCAGAAGTAGTAGGCTTTAGAGATTCGAGAGTGTTACTTATGCCATTTGATAATGTTGGAGGAATAGGACCTGGCTGTATAGTTGAGAATACGGAACATCCATTACAGGTGAAGGTTGGAGATAATATACTAGGACATACACTCGATGGTCTTGGTAATCCTACGGATTGTGACAGTCTTGAGCTTACAAGTGAGTATTCGGTTGAGGCACAGCCGCCAGATCCTATGGACAGGGTTATTATAAGTGAAGTGCTGCCGTTAGGAGTTAAAGCAGTTGATGGTCTTATGACAGTGGGGAAAGGTCAGCGTATTGGGATATTTGCAGGAAGTGGTGTCGGAAAAAGTACATTGCTTGGTATGTTTGCAAGAAATACAAAGGCTGATATTAACGTTATTGCACTTATAGGAGAACGAGGACGAGAAGTAAGAGAGTTTGTTGAAAGGGATTTAGGACCTGAAGGAATGAAAAGAAGTGTGCTTGTTGTTGCAACATCTGACAAGCCGGCTCTTATTAGAAATAAGGCGGCTAAGACAGCAACAGCTATTGCAGAGTATTTCAGAGATCAGGGGAAAGATGTTCTTCTTATGATGGATTCTCTTACGCGTTTTTCAATGGCACAAAGAGAAATCGGGCTTGCTTCTGGAGAACCACCGGTTACGAGAGGATATCCACCAAGTGTATATAGTGAGATGCCTAAGCTGTTAGAAAGAGCCGGTATGTCTGATAGGGGTTCAATAACAGGACTGTATACGGTTCTTGTTGATGGTGATGATTTTAATGAACCGATAACAGATACTGCAAGAAGTATTCTCGATGGTCATATAATGCTTTCAAGGAAGCTGGGACATAAGAATCATTATCCTGCTATTGATGTCTTGCAGAGTATATCAAGATGCATGAGTCAGATAGCTGACAAAGAACATAAAAAGATGGCAGGCAGACTTAAAAATGTACTGGCTACATATAATGAAGCAGAAGATTTGATTAATATTGGAGCATATAAAAAAGGATCTAATAAAAATATTGATTATGCAGTTTCAAAAATAGATGCTGTGAATGAATTTCTTACGCAGACTACTGATGAAAAATTTAATTTTGATGAAGAAATTAATATGCTTGAGAATATATTTACGGATTATGATCAGCTGCTTAATTCAGATGATTTAAAAAAATAGTAAATTCATGTATTATTGAAATGAGTGGTAAATATGGCTAAGTTTATTTATCGTATGCAGAATGTTCTTGACATAAAAATGAGACTTGAAACACAGGCAAAGACTAATTATGCTGAGAAAAATGCAGCTCTTCAGTTAGAAGAAGATAAGATGAGAAAGCTTTTAATCAGAATGAGGGAATATGAAACACAGGCGAAAGAAAATTCTATCGGTGTAGTTAATGTTTCTGAAATCAGAAGATGCAGCGAAGCGGCAAAGATAATAAAAGAATATGTCAGACAACAGGCGGTACAGATCAGGGTTGCACAGAAGAACCTTGAGAAAGCCAGAGATGAGCTGAGTGAGGCGATGAAAGACAGGAAGATTCATGAAAAACTGAAAGAAAAGGCATTTGATGAATTTAAACTGGAACTTAACGATCAGGAGAAAAAAGAAATAGATGAATTAGTCAGCTTTAATTATAATGACAATAATCAATAATTTAACAACGTAACTATTGATCATTACAAACTAAGAAATAGGTGGGTGAACATGGCTAGAAAGAAATCAAAAGACGAGATTAATACGGATGATATTGAACTTGATGAAAATGGAGAACCAATAGGTCAGGAAAAGGGTGGAAAGCTGATGGGCTTTCTTGTTGCAATTATTATTATTGCGATATGGCTTGCGATATTTGCCATTCTCATTAAGATGGATGTTGGTGGCATAGGAAGCATGTTAAGACCTTATCTTAAAAATGTTCCTGTAATCAGTATGATTCTGCCGGATGCAACAGATGAACAGATAGCTGAAGAGGAAGGAAGCCAGTATAAAACACTTCCGGAAGCCCTTGCAAGGATAAAAGAGCTTGAAAAGGAGGTTGATGATTATAAGAATTCAGGTGCAGCATCATCACGGACTGTAGCTGATATGCAGGCAGAGATTGACAGGTTGAAGCAGTTTGAAGATAAACAGGCTTATTATGATCAGCTTAAAGATGAATTCGACAGAGAAGTTGTATATGCGGATAATGCGCCAGATGTATCAGAATATAAAAAATGGTATGAATCAATAGATGCTGACAATGCGGCACAGCTTTATAAAGAAGTGGTACAGAAGCTGCAATATTCACAGCAGGTCAAGGACTGGGCAGAAACATATAGTAAGATGGAGCCTGCGAATGCGGCACAGATATTAGAGGAGATGACAGGTGATACAGATCTTGTATCTAAGATTCTTAAAAACATGGCATCATCTAAGAGAGCGGCTATTATGGCAGAGATGACACCGCTGTTTGCGGCTAAGATTACTAAAGTAATGTATCCATAGGACTATACTTTTATCAAAGTAAAGATGGTATAATTTTGATATGTCGGGCAGGCTGATGTCCGATATATTGAATTTATATAAATAAAATTACGAAAGGAGGATTATATGGCAGGAACAGGTATACAGGCATTAGGTAGAACGGGAGCGTCAGCAGGTACGGTGGATATTGTTAGTACTGTATCAAGAGGAAGTTCTGATTTTCGGAAGGCTATGACAGGAGCGATGTATTCAAACATTGGTTCATCTGTCAATAATGACAAGAGTATGACATCGAACAAGAATAATCTTAATATTACATCACAAGTGTGTAAAACTACGAAATCTGACACAAAGTCAAAAGATACATATAAGAATATCCAGACAGACAGTACTGATAAGGCATCTATATCAAAAGATACAGATAAGAATGTTAAAAGCAGCACTTCTTCATCCTTGTCTAATATATCAGACAAGGCTTCTAAGGTTAATCAGGCAGTTCAGGATATAAAGGATTCAATAAAGGATGAACTTGATATTTCTGATGATAAACTGGAAGAAGTAATGAGCATACTTGGGCTTACAAATGCAGATCTTTTACAGTCACAGAATATTGCAGATATATTTATGGAAGTAACAGGGACGCAGGATGCAATGGATATTATTACAGATGCTGCTCTTACACAGAGTTTTCAGAATATTATTTCGACAGTTGAACAAGCGGTTGATAATTTATC
Source organism: uncultured Eubacterium sp. (assembly GCA_900545725.1). Classification (GTDB taxonomy): domain Bacteria; phylum Bacillota; class Clostridia; order Lachnospirales; family Lachnospiraceae; genus Lachnospira. The sequence continues at coordinate 10,786 of URAI01000014.1, read as the reverse complement.
TGAAGATACAGGCATGAGCATTGAACAGATTAAAGATTTTATCAATGATAATATGACTAATAGTGCAGCTGTTGTGGATGATAAGACAGTTGTGGATGATAAGACAGTTGTGGATGATATCAGGACAGAGGAAAACGTACAGACTAATGCATCAGATAAGATGACAGGTGATAATGAAGATGTTAATTCAGTTAATGAAGATACTTTAGATAATATTTCACAATCTGTAGAAAAGAAGATTACAATTCAGTCAGATAACAAGTCATCAGACAATATGAAGGGATATAACGGCTCAGATAAGTCATCCGATGTAAAAACAACTGTATCTGAAATATCATCGAATCTTGTACAGAGTATTCAGAATTCATTTGAAGAAGTTATGAACACTACGACAACACAGACGGTTAATGGGGCTGATGTTATAAAGCAGATAATTAATTCTGTCAAGGTTACAGGAAATAATGTTGTTCAGAGTATGGAGATTCAGTTAAATCCGGAACATCTTGGAAAGGTTACGTTAAATGTAACATCTAAAAGTGGTGTGATTACGGCTGAGATAGTTGCGCAGAATGAACAGGTTAAAAAAGCTATAGAAAGCCAGATTAACACTTTAAAAGATAATTTTGAAAATCAGGGAATCAAGATTGAAGCTGTAGAAGTTACGGTTCAGAGTCATTCATTTGAAAGTGGACAGAATCTTAAAGGAAATGATTCAGAACAGGGAAAGCATTCCAAAGGAACAAGGAAGGCTGTCAGACTTGAGGATTTTGAAGAAATGTCAGAAGAAAGTGATGAACTTATTGATAATCTGATTCAGAATGAAAACAGCAGTGTAGAATACACAGCTTAGATTTTATGGCTTATGTAACATTTAATATTGTAAAATTAAAATACAAAATATAAGTAATACATGAAAGGAGTTATATATGGCGATTAATACAGATGGTATTGTATGGTCAAAGATTAATAGTGATGGTAAGGCATCTACAACAACTACTTCCACACAGTCGTCTAAGTTAAGTTCAACTAAGTCATCGGATACATCTAAAGGTAAATCAACACTTGATGTGGATGAGTTTCTTAAGCTCTTAGTTACACAGATGCAGTGTCAGGATCCACTTGAGCCAACTGATAATACACAGTATATTGCGCAGATGGCTGTATTTACACAAGTTGAGGCAACTACGCAGATGCAGGATAAGACTGAGGAACAGATGGCTGCCGGTCTTGTTGGAACAGAAGTTATGATGAAGACGGATCTTACAAAAGAAGGATATATCGTTGGTAAAGTTGATTACTGGCAGAAGGTCAGTGGAAAGATATATTTAGGAATTGGTGATAAGATGTATGATCTTGACGATCTTGATACGGTGATGGATTCTGATTATTATAAGAAGTATTTTGATAAGACATCATCATCAGAAAAGTCTGATTCATAGATGTAGTTTGTTGTACATAAGAAAGTTTTGAGGATATGAATTATGATTAATAAAATTGTATCAGGTAGTTACAATTCGATAGAACAGGTAACAGGAAGGTGCAACCGTAAAAGTAATAATTCAGGTCAGAATAGTTTGGCAGGAGCCGGTTCATTTGCAAGCATATTAAATAGCAAAAAAAGTATAGAGGCAGCTATTGATGAATCTAATGCTAATAGTAAGCTTAAGTTTACGAAACATGCAGGAGAAAGACTTGATGAAAGAGATATACAGCTTACATCAGAGCAGATGAACAGACTTGAAGAAGGAACTGATAAGGCATCTTCAAAAGGAATTAAGGAGTCATTGATTTTAATGGATAATATGGCATTTATAGTTAATACTCAAAGCAAGACGGTTATAACTGCCATGGATCAGAATAATAATGAAAATAATATTTATACCAATATAGATGGAGCAGTGATAATCTAGCTGGACCGTAATGGAGGCTGAATTTATTTCTGAATGACAGAGGAAATAATAAGTATATAAGGTTAATACTTAATGCGATAAATAATATGAGTATTTAATAAGATATTTATATAATTGTTTCAGTTATATTGCGTATATAAGTAATGGAGGAAAAATATTATGATGAGATCACTTTTCTCTGGTGTATCAGGTATCAAAACACACCAGACAAGATTAGATGTTAGTGGTAATAATATTTCAAATGTTAATACAGTTGGTTATAAATCACAGTCAGTTAATTTTAAAGATGTATACTATCAGACAACACAGACAGCTACAGGTCCTAATGCAGAGACTGGCAAGGGTGGTACTAATGCAATGCAGATTGGTCTTGGTTCAAGTGTTGGTTCAATATCAACTTCTACGACACAGGGAGCAACAGAAAGAACAGATAATCCATATGATTTATGTCTTTCAGGTGAATCATATTTTATAGTAAGTAATTCAGGCTCTACATATTTTACAAGAGCCGGAGATTTTACAGTAGATGCTAATGGTGCATTAGTAACATCAGGTGGTGCCAATGTTATGGGCTGGCAGGTTGATGATGATGGTAATGTTATAAAGGATCAGGTATCAGCTTTACATGTTACAAGTCCTGAATTTACATATACATCCCCAACAGCTACAGCAGGTATTTCTCTTAGTGGTAATATTAAGAACCAGGATTCAGATGCACAGAATTTTACAATATATTTCTATGATTCAGTTGGTAATGAGTATCAGGCAAGCGTAACTGCTAAATATTCAGATACAACAGGTGCTGAATCACATTATACCATAACGGGTGGAACAATTACAAAGAATGGTGTTGCAACGGGACTTACATTAACAGCAAGTGGAGATTTCACATTTAATGCTAATAATGGTGTTGCAATGGAAGCGATGTCTAATCTTTATTTTACAATTGAAGATCCAAATGGAACTAATCCTATAGATCTTGAAAATATTGGTGTGGCTGAAGGTAATGAAAGACGTATATATATTGACGCTTCACAGATGACAAGTTATAACTCATCAACTAAGATTGAGAGTTCAAGAGGTATAACAGGAGATGGAACAGATGCGAAACCTTCAAGAGTTGCCGGTAAGGCAGCCGGTAAGATGACATCCGTGGGTGTTGATAGTTCAGGACATCTGGTTGCAAGTTATAATAATGGTGATGTAAGATATATTGGTCAGATTGCCGTAGCAACATTTGCTAATGCAGCAGGTCTTGAAAAGACAGGTGAAAACCTTTATTCTGCAACACTTAACTCAGGTACATTTGATGGTATTGGTGTTGATGTATCTACAACAGGTGGAAGTATTACGTCTGGTTATCTTGAAATGTCTAATGTTGATCTTTCAAGTGAGTTTACTACTTTAATTACTACACAGAGGGGATATCAGGCAAGTTCAAGAATTATTACAGTTTCTGATACATTGCTTGAAGAACTTATTAATCTTAAGAGATAAATTATATTTTTGGTTAAGCCGGTTACAGGGGTTATGCTCCTGTGATTGGCTGTTCCATTTATTGATGATATGTCAATAATGTTATTGGCTGATAGTTATGTAAACGTTATGCAATATTATGTAATATGGCTTTGAAATAAGTTAAACTGTAAAAAATGAAAGTATTGTTAAAAAATATATGTATTTAATTGTTTTTGGTTGCAATATTGTGTCGTAACAGTTTATAATAAGTACAATAGGTTTAAATTTTTGGGGAAATTTGGTAAATTGTGTTATGTAAAAGTACATAGTAGACATATAGGGAATTGTAAAAAGCTTTATGCATACCTGGTATGTAAAAAGGAGAATGTATGATAACGTTGACAAGGCTTAATGGAAAAGAATTTGTATTAAATGATGATTTAATTCAGACAATTGAAGAAACTCCGGATACAGTTATTACGCTGACAAATGGGGCTAAGTATATTGTTAATGAAGATTATGAAGAAATCAAAAAAAGAATTATTGAATACAAGCGGAAAATTTTCGCTTTAGATAAATAAAATATAAGGAATGGACGGTGTATGCAATGGATATAGCAACAATAATTGGATTAGTTGTTGGACTTGCGATGACAATCTTTGGTATAATACAGAGTGGTGGTGCATCAGCGCTTACAGACAGCTTCATGGATTTACCATCATTTATTATTACATTTGGTGGTTCATTATCATCACTTGTTACGTCATATACTTTAAAAGATTCAATCAATAGCTTAAAGAGTGTTGGCACTGCATTTAAAGACCCTAAACTGGATCCAGCAGAGACAATCAGTAAGATAATTGAGTTATCTAACGTTGCAAGAAAAGAAGGACTTCTTGCTTTGGAAGAAGTGGCTGGAACATTAGAAGATGAATTTATGAAAAAGGGTATTCTTCTTATCGTAGATGGTACTGAACCTGAACTTGTAAGGGGTATTCTTGAAACAGAACTTGTTAATATGGATGACAGGCATAGAAATGTAGCAGGGTTTTATGATACATGGGCTGCATTAGGTCCGGCCTGGGGTATGATTGGTACTCTTATCGGTCTTGTAAACATGCTTAAAAACCTTACAGATTCATCAACAATCGGTCCTAATATGGCGGTTGCTCTTATTACTACTTTATATGGTTCGCTTATTGCTAACTGGTTTGCAACACCAATTGCAAATAAGATGAAGGCAATCAGTGGTAAAGAATATCAGATGAAAGAGATAGTAATAGAAGGTCTCTTGTCTATACAGGCGGGTGAAAACCCACGAGTAATAGAAGAAAAGCTTAAGTCATTCCTGGCACCAGGAGCCAGATTGAGTGTCGGTGAAGAGGCTGGAGGTGAAGCTAATGGCTAAACGTAAGGTTGAAGAAGGCGGTGGCGGTTCGCCCGCCTGGATGTCAACATTTAGTGATTTGATGAACCTGCTATTATGTTTCTTTGTATTACTGTTTTCAATGTCTTCAGTAGATGCAGAGAAGTTTCAGGAGGTTGCAGCTTCTCTAGCGTCAAGTTTTAGCGTTTTGCCTGCTGGTGGGTCAGCAATTACGGATGAAGGTATTCTTGTTGGAAGTGGTGCAAGCCAGCTTACAGAGCTTAGTACATATTATAACAATATGGGTCTTAATAATGAAGGTGAGACAGATATAACCACAAGCAGTGCATATGAGGAGGTTAATGCTGAGAGTCTTAAGGAATCTGAAAAGATGGCGGAACAGATTGAACAGGCATTAAAAGAATCTAATTTATCTGAACAGGTTAATGTTGAAGCCAATAGCAGATATGTTGTATTAAATATGAATGGTGCATTATTATTCGATTCCGGTAAGGCGGATTTAAAGCAGGAGGCTATAAGTGTGCTCAGCGGCGTTGCTGATTCGATTAAACAATATGATAACTATATTATAAGTATAGAAGGACATACAGATAGTAATCCTATTAATACATCACAATTTCCGGATAATATGGTCTTATCTATGTATAGAGCCTATTCTGTTTTTGATTATTTCGTCAAAGACAAAGAATTTGATAGTGCAACGATGACATCAACAGGTCGTGGTGATGCAGTTCCGGTAGCATCTAATGCTACACCAGAGGGAAGGGCACAGAACAGACGTGTTGAGATTAAAATATATAATTCATTAAATAGTTAAAATATACACCGGTAAGTTCTGGTAAAATAAAATGCGCAAAGGAATGTGCAGGAACGGAGGAAAACATGAAAAAGAGTATGCTCAATGTAATAACTCTTGCATTAGTTCTTATTAATCTGGTATTGACGGTTTTACTTACTTTTTCATTAGTTTCTACTAATAATAAGACTAATAATCTTATAACAAAGGTATCACAGATTATTGATCTTGATGTAGGTGGAATAACAGCAGATTCAACTAAGACAGCATCTTCAAGTATTGATGATATTACATATCTTGATGTTACTAATAATGATAGTACAGATATTACAGTATCATATACAGATGCTGGTAACAAAACTCATTATGTTGTTTTAAATGTTTCTATCGGACTTGATTCTAAGGCGAAAGATTATGAAACTAAAAAAACAACAATTCAGAATGGTATGAAAGTCATAGTCAGTCAGGTTACTACGGAAGCATTAAAGTATTCTTATAATGATGTTACAGCAAATAAAACGGCAATTGAGAAGAATTTACTTACATATCTTCAGGATCAGTTCCAGACAGATGTAATTCAGTCAGTAACTCTAACAAAGATACTTGCTTCATAATAAGTTAATAAAAGAATCAAATGAATAAAGGAGGTGAGGAAGATGGGAGAGGTCTTATCACAAGATGAGATAGACAGCCTCTTGAATGCTCTTAGCTCAGGTGAACTTGATGTTGATGAGATGAAGAATACTGAAGAAAAACAGGTTAAAAACTATGATTTTGCCAGACCTTCGAAGTTTTCGAAAGAACATTTAAGGACACTTGAAATTATTTTTGAACATTTTGGAAGACTTTTGGCGACCAATCTTCCTGCATATCTTCGTAAATCAGTTAATGTAGAGGTAGTTAATTCAGAAGTAGTAATCTATTCAGAGTTTTCTAACGCATTGTCTAACCCTGTTTTACTTGGGGTAGTTGGTATGCAGCCATTAAATGGTAATGTTATAATTGAAATGGCGTCTAATCTGGGATTCGCAATTGTTGACAGACTCTTAGGTGGTGCAGGCAATTCACTCGAAAAAGAAAGAGATTTTTCAGAGATAGAACTGTCTATTATTGAAAGAATATTCAATATTTGTGTTAATTTACTTCAGGAACCATGGGAAAATGTTGTAAAGGTATCGCCAAGACTGGAAAGAATTGAGACTAATTCACAGTTTGCCCAGATTATTTCACCGAGTGAAACAATTGCAATTGTAACAATGAATTTAAAAATTGGAGATGTTGAAGGTCTTATGAATATATGTCTTCCTTTTGCAACACTTGAACCGGTTATGGATAAGCTCAATACAAAGTACTGGTTCTCAACGATGAAAGAAAAGGAAGATTCATCATATGGTGAGGTAATAGAAAATATAATTGATAAGGCACAGATTCCTATTAAGGCAATATTAGGAAGAAGCACGATAAATGTGCAGGATTTTGTTAATATTCAGATTGGGGATATAATTAAGATTGATAAAAAAGTCAATGAGGAATTGGAAGTTTATGTTGGTGATATTAAAAAGTTTGAGGCGCTGCCAGGATATTCCAATGATAAATATGCTGTAAGAATTACAGAAGTAATTAGAGAGGAGAGTGAATAGATATGGATGGCATGCTGTCACAAGACGAAATTAATGCATTATTAAATGGCATGAATACAGATGATGATAAGCCGGGTAATGATGACTCAGCACCGGCAGATGTTGCGGCTGCATCTGGCGCGGCCGATACTCAACCGGCTTCTGATAATGTATCAGCCAATAGTGATGCAGATTTTACACTGGATGATTCAGAAAAGGATGCGGTTGGAGAGATTTCCAATATCAGTATGGGAACTGCTGCAACTACTTTAAGTTCATTACTTAATCAGAAGGTTAATATTACAACGCCTACAGTTGCCGTAGCTACATGGGATGATCTTGCAACGAGATATGACCGGCCATGTGTTATGATGCAGATTTCATATAAAGAAGGACTGGACGGAAATAACGTTTTAATTCTTAAGGAGAAAGATGTTAAGATTATCACAGACCTTATGATGGGGGGAGTTGGTCAGGTTAATGATGACGAACCGCTTAGTGAGTTGCATCTTAGCGCAATTGGTGAGGCTATGAATCAGATGATGGGTTCTGCTGCCACATCAATGTCATCAATGTTTAACAGAAAGATTGATATCAGTCCGCCAATTGCTAACATTATAGAAACATATGCGGATACTAATCAGAATATTCCTGAATTTTTGACAGGCTCATTTGTTATGGTTGCATTTAAGATGACAATTGGGGAACTTGTAGACAGCGAAATTATGCAGTTGTATCCTATTGAATTTGCAAGGGAGCTTCTAAAAATGTTTAGTGTTGATGATAGTGACGCTCCTGAATCGAATTCACAGGAAGCACAGGCACAGCCACAGCCACAACAAGCAGTTACGCAGCAACAGGTACAACAGCCACAGCAGGATGTGCAGCTTAATATGCAGATGCCTCCTCAGCAGAATATGCAGCAGATGCCACCATATGGCTATGCACCACAGCAGGTACCATATGGCTATGCCCCTCAGATGCAGCCATATGGTTATGCACAGCCACAGCAGAACGTTAATGTCCAATCAGCAGCTTTCCAACCTTTTGCAGGTGATATCAATGCTATTTCACAGCAGGAAAACATTGATTTGATTAAGGATGTTCCTTTGGAAGTTACTGTTGAACTTGGAAGAACAACAAAATCAATCAAAGAGATCCTTGAATTTGCTCCGGGTACAATTGTTGAACTCAATAAGATTGCCGGTGAAGCGATAGATTTACTTGTTAATGGCAGAAAGATTGCTAAAGGTGAGGTTGTGGTAATTGAAGAAAGCTTCGGTGTAAGGATTACTGAAATTGTTAAAGATAGATAAAATTCAAAAAAATAGTAGGAATATTCGTTTGATTGTTGTATAATATATGTGAATTAAATGAATAATCTTATGGATAGAATAGGAGATATATATGGCAAAGAATATTTTAATTTGTGATGATGCAGCATTTATGAGAATGATGATAAAAGATATTCTGACAAAGAATGGTTATAATATTGTAGGAGAAGCTGAGAATGGTGCTAAGGCTGTTGAAAAATATAGTGAACTTAAGCCGGATTTAGTACTTATGGATATTACAATGCCAGAGATGGATGGTATTGAAGCACTTAAGAAGATTAAAGCGTCAGATCCTAACGCTTCAATTATTATGTGTTCTGCTATGGGTCAGCAGGCTATGGTTATTGAGTCAATTCAGTCTGGTGCGAAGGATTTCATTGTTAAACCATTCCAGGCAGACAGGGTTCTTGAAGCAGTTCAGAAAGTTGTAGGATAATGCAATTTTTAGCATTGAATAACAGATTAGAGTCAATAGTCCAGTTATTGACTGTGCTGGTTATATTTGTTTTTGTTCTCGGAATTACATATTTAGGAACTAGATTTATTGGAAATTATCAAAAGGAAAAGATGACTGGCAGTAATGTCAAGATATTAGAGACTATGAGAATTTCTAACAGCAAATATATTCAGATTGTTAAGATTGGTACAAAGTGTTTTGCAATTGCTGTCTGTAAAGACAGCATAACGTACCTGACTGAAGTTGATGAAGATGAGCTTTTTTATAATGAGAAAACATCAGGTATTGATTCAGAAAGTTTTAAGACAATATTAGATAAGTTAAAAAAGGACAAGCCTCACGATGATTAGGCAGGAATAGATGTTATGTTACAATTTGTAAAAAGAAACAAAAAGAGCATTTTTAAGTATATATTTATGGCGGTACTTGTTATTGGTACAGGTATACATATGAATATTACAACCTTGGCGGCAACAGGGGATTCTAATAATCTTATTAGTGTTGATGTTTCAAGTGGTGCTGGTAATGATATGGCAAGTGTATTGCAGATGCTCCTTGTATTAACTGTAATAGCGATTGCACCATCTATTTTGATAATGCTTACGTCATTTACAAGGATTGTAATTGTGTTACATTTCACAAGGACTGCGATAGGTACACAGACGGTTCCCCCTAATCAGATATTGATAGGTTTGTCTTTATTTTTGACCATATTTGTTATGTCCCCGACATTTACACAGATATATGACAGTGCTGTTGTTCCGTTATCCAATAATGAGATATCGGCAGAAGAAGCGTTCGAGACAGGGGTTAAACCTCTAAGAGAATTTATGCTTAAACAGGTTTCTAATAAAGATCTTGATACATTTTTAAAAATAGCAGGATATGAAGATGGTTCGATTGCATCGCAGGATGATATACCTTTACAGGTATTAATTCCAAGCTTTATAATAAGTGAGCTAAGGATAGCGTTTATTATTGGATTTTTAATATATCTTCCATTTATTGTAATTGATATGGTTGTGGCATCTACGCTTATGTCAATGGGTATGATGATGCTTCCGCCAACAACGATTTCGATGCCATTTAAGATTCTGTTATTTGTAATGGCTGATGGATGGAATTTGATTATTGGAAATCTGATGACGACGTTTAAGTAGATATATACGATGTTGATTAATGATTCCCCAATATTTATTGGGGAATTTTTTACCTTATTATAAGACAGGAAGGATGGACGATATGGATATTGGTGACGTTATAACTATATCAAGACAGACTATATGGATAATAATAAAAACAGCGGTTCCAATACTGCTGGTATCAATGATTGTAGGTCTGATTATTAGTTTATTTCAGACTCTTACATCAATTCAGGAACAGACTCTTACATTTGTTCCTAAGCTTATTGCTATAATGATTGCATTGATGCTTATGGGTTCATGGATGCTTAACGAGATTGTGTCATATATAAATATATTATGGGGGAATTTTTCACAATATATTAATTAACCGGAGAATGACTGATGATTACATATAATATTGCATTGGATCAGTTTGAATTGTTTATATTGATTTTGATGAGAATGGCATCTTTTGTATTTGCAGCACCTTTTTTTAATACTGCCAATACACCGAAGCGGTTGAGGGTAGGACTTGCATTTTTTTTATCAATTATTGTATATACACTTCATCCTGATATGAATGTGGAGTATAATGGCTTAATTGAATATGCAGGACTTGTTGTTATTGAGTCGGTAGTGGGAATATTACTTGGGGCAATGGCTTCATTTTGTGTACAGATAATTCAGTTTGCCGGTAAACT
>URAI01000013.1 GCA_900545725.1 uncultured Eubacterium sp. | reverse complement strand
TTCGTGTCATCTTTTTAAAGTTCCTTACACAATCTCTGTACTGACGAAACAAAATGCGGACATGTTTTGAAATTGTTTTTTACAAAATACAATTTTGGTCTTTAAGGTAAAAAATAAGCCTCAAGAGACTTTTTAATCATTTTGGAGCTCCAACTCTTTAAAATTGATTGATTAAGAAGTCTCTTCAAACTTACTACACCTGTTATAGACTCATATTTATCCAACATAGTTTCAAGATATTCAATGGCGTATTCTTCTCTTGTATCGAATTTTAAGCCGAATAGATTTAATACTTCAACATTCATCGAATCTATTAATTCAGAAATTTTAACAAACATCTTATCTCTGTTTTTAATACAAGATTTCTTCCAAACCCAGGTGTATTTATTAGCATTAGCCTCAATCTTTGTACCATCAATGTATGTATGATCCAGATCAACATGATCTTTTTCAAAGATGTATGCATTGACATCGGCAAATATTTGTTCAATTGTATCGGTTAATTCATTACGAATGAAGTTACCGAACGTGGCAAATGATGGAGCTTTCATTTCATCAAGAAGATACATATATCGGATGTCCGTTCTACAGAGTTTTTCAATCTCCCGGAGAGAACAGAATCCGTGCTCCATAAAAGCGAAGAGTATTACTTTGAGTAACTTTTCTGCATCACATCTTGGACTACCTGTTTTGTAGCCTTTCTCTTCCACAAAATATCCTGATAGGTCAATGTGATCCATAACTTCACAAAAAGTATATACCAGAGCAGAAATATCAATTAATTTTTCGATTTCTAATGGTAATTTCAGCTGACGAGCTGTATAATTACCATTAGGTTTATTAATTAGTAGCATAATTAATTATACCAAAAAATCGCTTAAACCTCACGGTCTAAGCGATTTTTCTTTAAGGGGAGTTTTTTTACAGTCCCTTTTTTTAGAATTTTACTGTTCTGTTACTTGATATGCTGCCTGTCATGTTAAGAAAATGATATGAGAAATTCTCCGTTATAAGTATATCTATCATTCCATTTACAAAATCATAATTAATAAGCTTAACTTCAATATCTCCATCTGTATGTATTTTCTCGTTTAATGCATTACAAAATGAAACCATAATATTATTAATATATTCCTCTTCATTCAGTTCTGAATAATCATAATCTTTATATATATCATCAAGCATATCCATTGCATAATCTATTGATTTTTCAAGGCAATTATTTACCTCATTATTACGCATATTTTTATTTATCACAATGCTGTTTGCGAATATAAACAAGAGTATACTTAAGCTTAATGCCCCTATCGTTATCACACTTCTCATAGACTCTCCATTTTAGGTATGCGTACAATTCCTTTATAGGTATGTTTATTTTTTACATTAAAAAATAAGCTTCCCATATTGTAATCCGTTATCATTTTAAAATAGCTATAGTCATCTGTATCACCTTCATATACAAATTCCGGTATCAGTCCTCTTTTCTCCATATATGCATTAACCTCTGACAGTGTTTTTTTGTCAATTTCATAAGTATTATCCATTGTTGCATTAACCTCAATATAATTTTCAACATATCTTACGGCTTCATTCATATCCATAACCTGCATATTCATTCTTACATAATCAATTCCCAGATAACACATAATTGTTATAATTATAACATATGCGGATACTTCAATTATACTTCTCATTATTGTTTACATTACTCCAATCCTATCTGTACATTAAAGAACCAAGCATATTAAAAATAATTTCTTTGTATATACTTATACCTCCTGTTACCACCGCAATCCCTCCAATAATTCCTATCATTGTTGTAATTGCTGCTCCATATTCTTCTATTATTTCGTCCATGCCTGTCTCCTTTTTAAATTTAATCATTTTTATACAATTTATCCTAATTAATATCTGCCATATAATTTCACAATATCTTTGTCAATATGTAAATGAATGTGTTTATTACCATTATAACTACAGGTATCGACACCACTACTGCTCCATATTCTTCTATTATTCTTTCCATTCTGCTCCTATTCCGCAGGCATTTTAATGCAGGAGAAATTACAGACCAAATATCAGATTTGTCTCTGCGATAAGAATCCCATTTATAAATACTCAGCCACTACAAGCATCATATCCACGGCTATCTTAAATGAAACAAATATTGTCGGAATATACTCTGCAAATTTCATCGTGCTTATTTCATCTTTATTCTTATCTGCCTCATGTTTATCCATAAGCTCATAATTTCTTTTAATCAGGCTGTTTATCGCATCATCTGCTCTTTCCGGCTCAAGTTCTGATAATGAATACAGTGTTCTTACCATTGATGATATATCCGGAAGCTTAAAATCACTCATAAAATTATAATATAACTCAACGTCTGAAGGATTACTTTCCATTTCATATATAAATTTTTCTAAAGATTCTTTAATTACAACAGGGCATGTATCATATGTATTTTCTATTGCTACCATTAACGGTTCTTCCTGTAGATTAAGTGCAACATCCCTTAACCAGTCTGAAAATCCCCTGTACACATCTTCATTTATACGCTGTCCTGCTTTTTTTATATTTAATCTGGGAGTATTCCAAATATATAATACAAATATAAATAAGCCTGCTGCAAAAATATATTTACGAAATATTATAAGTACACATGATACCATTACAATTCCTACACATAAAGGCAGTATATAACGATGTATTCTTTTCTCATCCGTATGAAATGCTATCTTATAGTCTTTAATTATCTTTTTATCGTCACGCCCTGACCTCACCCACTCTTCTTTAAAAGCACATCTTGTATATACATAAAATAACAGGCATAATATTAAAAATACAGTTGAGCTTACCTGATATGTCCATTCCTTGGTAATATCCATTCTGATATCTGACATATTTTTTAATATATACGTAATCATTACCGAAACACTTGCAAGAACAAAACTAAGAATTATTCCTATTGTCAGTGTATTCTTTACTCTCCTTATATCCTGCTGGTGTCTGTGTACAGACTTAACCCAGTTATCAAAATCCATCAACAGTACATCAAGTGACGTTGAATAACTGCCTCCCTTTTTCTCTATATTAATCAGAAATTTGTGCAGCGTTGTTATTCTTGAATTAGAATATTCCTGTTCAATTATCTTAAGTGCACTTTCGTATACCATATCTGTATTATCATATTGCAGCCTGTCAACTGCCTTACCAATGCATTTTTTCAAATCCTTTGAGGCTATTTTGTATGTATCCTCAAGTGCCATATTAATCTTAGGATTTCTTTGAAATGAATATGCCATCTGATGAATATATATATCTATATCATTAAATCTTCTCTGCTTATATTTATTGGCAAAATGTGCAGCTATAAGCTTTGGTACACATATTATTCCTACTGCCATAATTATCAAAATATATATTATATCCAGCTGATAAAAAACGGATGTTGCCAGTATAATAATAAGCATAGCCATAATTGCTTTTATATGATTCTTTAAAGGATACTCATAGCCGAATCCGCGTACTTTATGATTAAGACTATCATATGAAAAATATCTGCTGCCACTTTTTATATAATTTTTAACTTTTAGTATTATCCCGCCTTTCATAAGCCTCCTTTATACCATATTTTTTTAATTTAGCTTCAATCTGCTGTGGTATTTTATTATCTGTAAACTCACCATTTTCATATATCACAGTGCATCTATTCACCCCGTTTTCCCTTGTAAAAAATCCCACCTGTGTTATCTTCCTTTTCTCATTCTTATCACATTCCACCAGTATTCCTATGTCAATATATTTATATATACTATTAATAAACCTGTCAGTTACATTACTCTCGCCAAGCATGTTATACATTCTGTCAGGGATACTTCTTACATTATCAAGATGCATTGTTGTCATGCAATACGCACCCGTTGACAGGCTGTTAAGCAAATCTATAACCTCCGGTCCTCTCGATTCTGAAAGCAGAACCCAGTCAATATTATGCCTGAGTCCGGCCTTTATTATCTGTGAATACTGAAATTTATCATCAACAAAAAATTCTGTACACTTTTTGCCCGGATTAATCATACGGTAATGTATCTCCTGATTATCCTCATATACCCCTACCTTTTCATTATATGGTATAAATGTAGATAAATACTTTAACAGCTCTGTCTTTCCTGCATGTGGCTGACCTCCTATACAACAGTTACAATGACCTGTTACACAATTTTCTATAAGATTAATTATTCTTTCCGGTGCATATTGTGTATTCAATATCTCTGCCCTTCCAAATCTTAAACGCCTTGGAATTTTTCGTATTGCTATGCTCTTTTTTGAACACCTAGATTCATGCCATATTGATATACGGAATTCATCTGTATTCGCCTCAAGCACCGGATATGTTCTGTTAAAAGGTACCCTCATAATATTTGCAAGCCTTATTGACAAATTTTCAACATATTCATCACCCAGCTGTCTGTCAGACAGATAACATCCCTGTGTAAGGTCGCTTATCCAGAGATTGTACCCATCCCATTCTATGTCAGTAACATTATCATTATTAATCTCATCTGCCAGTTCTGAAAATAATATATCCTTATTCATCTCAATAAGAGTATTCAGATTGGTATTATCACTCAATATTATCTTCCTTTCCTGCTAAACCGTCTTACTGTCCGGCTGACGGCTCCTTAGACATCTCCGCTCTTATATCCTGTTCATATGATAAATTCTCCACTGCACTTTTTGTCTTGGTATTAACTGTACCAACAACTGCTACTGTTAATAAAACTGCTGCAAGTACACCTGCCAATGCAACAATTACTTTGCCATAATGTTCAATTATATCACTCATATAGACCTCCATTCTAAATAATCATTTTTGTTTTCACATCAGATTCTTTTACTTTAAATACTTTTTTTAATGCCGGAAGAATCGCAAGCCAAATGTCAGATTAAGCTCTGCGATAAGGGCTGCTTTGTGACGCCTGCGGCATCAATAGCAAGTTCACCTGTGATCTTATTCACTTGTGAACTTGTGATAAAATAAGCTATTAGGCTTATTTTTCACACTATGCTTCTCTAAATTCTTAATATTAATTGGGATTCTGTAAGATGTATACACCTGATTATAGATACAGCAAAAACTGTAATAATAAAGATATCTTGTAATAGTATATTAACACTTCTAATAGTATTTGTAAAGTGTATTTTTAATATTTATTATATATTTTCTACAGATGTTATCTGATAAATTTTTACAATTACATTTTAGGTATTGACTCGAAACAAAAATCGAATTATATACAACACAATTACGAATTAGATTATAATAGAAAATGCCGCAATAAGAATTATTTAAAACATATACAGATAAATGATATTAATAATTAATCAATCATATATACTGTTGCCGTTATTGTTACTACTATATAACCACCCAGATTATAAATACTTTATATTAATCATTAATCTATATATGCTATAAACATTTCTTATTGCGGCATACAGTAATATTGGAAATTAGTTTTTAATTAATACTGTATGTGCAAAAAATATTTTAATTAATACTGCATATGCAGATATTTAATCTCACATAGCTTTAATCGCCTCGATTATTTTAGGAAATTCCATTGCATGTGATGCTTTGACAAGAATATTATCGCCTTTTTTTAGAATACCAGAAAGTTCTTTTATAAGCTCTTCTTTTGTACCATATACATGTATCTCACACTCATATGCTTTATAATGATTATCAATGTAATCCTGAGTTCCTTCTGCAATCTGTCCTGCAAGGCTTCCTACTGTCAATAACACATCTATTGATTTCGTTCCAAGATATTCTCCAACATCAAAATGAAGCTGCTTCTCATCCTTGCCAAGCTCAAACATATCTCCAAATATACATACCTTTCGTCCTATTGCAGTATCTATTACATCAATTGAGGCTTTCATTGAAACAGGATTGGCATTATAACAGTCGTCAATGATAAGAAAACCATTTTCCTTGATAATATGATTACGTCCGGCTATTGTTTCCATGCTCTCTATTCCCTGTTTAATCTGCCATGATGACAGTCCCATTACAGCTGCGACCGCTGCTGCTGCCATTGCATTATATACCATATGATGTCCGGCAACCGGTATCTTAATTTCAAAGCTTCCTGTATTATCAGATGTCTTTACCCCATGAAGAACGCAGCTTGTGCCTTCAAGTCCAAGATTTCTTATATTATCAGCATAAATGCCTTCTTTATAATCAATCCCAAAAAATACCGGCTCTTTTCCATATACCTCATTGATTGTTATAAGCTTATCATCATCACCATTTAATATAACTGTTCCGTCAGGATTCATTGACTTAAATATCTCTGTCTTAGCCTGTAATATTCCATCCCTTGTCTTTAAATTCTCAAGGTGACATAAACCAATATTGGTAATTACACAGATATCCGGTCTGGCTATCTTAGTAAGCCTTGTCATTTCACCAAAATCGCTGATTCCCATTTCTAATACAGCGACTTCATCCTCCTCAGACAGTCTGAATACTGTGAGTGGGAGTCCTATCTCGTTATTGTAATTGCCCTGTGTCTTTAATACTTTATATTTTTGTCCAAGAACAGCTGCTATTGTCTCTTTTGTACTTGTCTTACCTACACTGCCGGTAATACCTACAACCTTAATATCAAGATTACTTCTGTATAATTCTGCAAGGTCTTTTAAAGCCTGTAATGATGATTCAACCTTGATATATGGTCTTGTCTCATTTTCCAATACATTCTCTGATATACAGCATAATGCACCATTATCAAAGCACCCCGGTATATAATCATGTCCATCACTTCTTTCACCCTTTATTGCAATAAACATTCCATCTTTTTTTACTTTTCTGCTGTCAGTTGTTATATCACTTACCTCTCTTAAAAGATATTGTGAATCACCATAATATGTACCATTTACCGCAGCGGTCATTGCTTTAACAGTCATACCTTTCATAATATTATATTCCTCCATTTATTAACTATCAAAAGATAATGTATACAACACATAGTCATGTTATAATTATCTTCATCTCTACGCAGCTTTGTTATCTTTTATATATTTTATTACAGCAAAAATATAGGTGTGAAAAGGATTATATTTCAAATCCGTGAATTTCACACCTGTAATATTACGTGTTTAATTGTATTTCTTTAATGAAACATCTATAAGCTTCTGAGTAAGCTCATCATACGACATACCAACAGCCTCTGCCTCAAGTGGTATAAGACTTGTAGGTGTCATACCCGGAAGTGTATTAATCTCAAGACAGTATATATTATTATCTTCATCTAAAAGCTCATCTACTCTCGCATAAGTAGTAACACCTGCTGCCTCACATGCTTTCTCAGCCCATCTTTGCATCTTAGCTGTTATATCATCAGAAATATGTGCCGGACAGATATGATCTGTTGCACCATCTTTATACTTATTCTCATAATCATAGAATCCCTGTAAAGGTACAATCTCAACTATAGGAAGTGCCTTACCATCAACAACTGCAACTGAAAATTCCCTGCCCTTTACATATTCCTCAACAAGGATATTATCTTCATATGTAAATGCCTCTTCAACTGCACTCTTAAATTCTTCTTCGCTATTAACTATTGATACTCCAACACTTGAACCGCCACAGCATGGCTTAACAACACATGGAAATGGTACATATTCAAGCTTATGACCTTTCTTTAAAGCTACGCCCTTAGGCATTGGTATTCCTTCTGATACAAGTACTTTCTTAGTAAGCTCCTTATCCATTGATATCGCACTGCTAATATAACCCGTTCCTGTATACTTAATTCCTAATAAATCAAAAGTTCCCTGTATCTTGCCATCTTCACCATTAGAACCATGTAAGCCCATAAATACGATATCCGATGCTCCACAAAAATCAAGCACTGACGGACCAAAAAAAGCCTTACCTTTCTTAGTTCTTTCTTCTGCTAACTGTGGGATATCCTTTGTCCTGCTCTTAAGATACTCTTCAAGCTTGTCAAAGTCATTATCTTCATTAAAAAATTCCTCTGCTGAATTATACTTATCAGTACCTAAAAATACATCTATTAAATTAACATTATGTCCATCTCTTTTAAGGGACTTTGCAACATTAATACCTGTGCTAATTGATATATCACGCTCTGTACTTGTTCCACCTGCTAATACTACGATATTCATAATTAACTCTCTTATTCCTCTCACGCTGATTTAATATAAAATATAACTGATAAACCTTAATTAATATAGCACTTTATATCTATTATTTCAACATATTAATATCTATTAGTCTATCTTCTGTCAAGTTCTACATATTCCTTACGGTCACATACATTTTTATATGCCGGTCTTATTATCTTATTGCAATTAATAAGCTCCTCAATTCTATGCGCACTCCAGCCTGAAATTCTGGCTACCGCAAATATCGGTGTATACAATTCAGTCGGCAATCCTAACATTCTATATACGAATCCGCTATAAAAATCAACATTGGCACTTACACCCTTATATATCTTTCTTTCCTTGGCAATAAGCTCGGCAGCAATACGCTCTACATCCGACATAAGCTTATATTCCTTCTGCATATGCTTCTCAACTGAAAGCTCTTCAACGAAGCCTTTAAATACCTTTGCTCTCGGATCTGACAATGAATATACAGCATGACCCATTCCATATACGAGTCCGGTTCTGTCAAATGCTTCTTTACGGAGAATCTTATCAACATACTCTGTAAGCTCTTTTTCATCATCCCAGTTCTTAACATGCTCTTTAATATCATCAAACATTTTAACAACCTTAATATTAGCACCACCATGTTTCGGTCCTTTAAGTGAACCGAGTGAAGACACAACCGAAGAATAAGTATCCGTACCTGATGATGTAACTACATGTGTTGTAAATGTTGAGTTATTACCACCACCATGCTCTGCATGAAGAACAAGTGCTATATCAAGAATCTCTGCTTCAAGCGGAGTATACTTTCCATCTGCTCTTAACAGATGTAAAATATTCTCAGAAGTTGACAATTCCGGGTCAGGTTCATGTATTATAAGACTGCCTCCTTTATGATAATGCCGGTATGCCTGATAGCTGTATACAGCAAGCAATGGAATCTCTGAAATAAGCTGTAATGATTGTCTTACAACATTAGGAATACTAAGATCATCTGCCCTGTCATCATATGAATATAACATAAGCACACTTCTTGCAACCGCATTCATTATATCACGGCTTGGCTTCTTCATAATAATATCCCTTACAAAGTTAGGCGGTATACAACGATACTCTCCCAGCAGATGTGTAAAATCGCTAAGTTCTTTTTTATCTGGCATCTTACCAAATAATAAAAGATACGTTACTTCTTCAAATCCAAAACGCTTATCCTTTGTAAATCCTGCTATGATATCTTCTACATTAACCCCTCTGTAGAAAAGTTTACCATCGCATGGATGTGAAATACCATTTTCATCAATATCACTTGCATGAATCTCTGATATCTCTGTAAGACCTGTAAGAACCCCCTTACCATTAAGGTCTCTTAAACCTCTTTTAACCTCATACTTATCATACAGTCCCATATCAATCTGATTATTCTGTATACATAATTCTGATAAATCCTCTATCTGTGATGTTATATGTGAAAAGTCCTTTTCTCTCAATACAATTCTCCCCTTTCATTGTTTATAAATATATTATATAAATTCTTAATATATAAATAACGGTTATTATACGGTTAATTTCTAAGTCTTACACATTCAAACTTAGCATGTGTAAGAATACAGCTTCTAAGTGATGCATAACGCTTATCTATCGGTCCTTCAGGAACTTCTATCTCCATGGAAGCTGCCATCGCATCTATCAGTTTATCATCTAATTTAGAACGCATACCCGTAAGTGTATTAAGCTTCTGCTGGTAATCTTCTGCATCAAGAAATTCCATAAGCAGCGGATTGACCTTCTCATCTTGTATATCATTGTTCTTGTGTATGTTATCGTGTTCTATATTGTTATCCTGCTCCATGACATTCTGTGCTTTATTGCCATTATCATATATACTGTTAATATCTTCATTATTCTCTTTTACAGACTGTGTTATGGCAATGTTACAATCATCTCTTTCCTGTGCTTTGACATGTGGCATATCAGAGCCATCAGGATAGACCTGCTCAAATCTGTACCTTTGATATATATCAGGATATTTCTTTTTATCCACCTCACTCATAAACATATCATAAGGTCTTACATATAACGAATAATCACCATATAATGCCTGATATACGACCATCTTTTCCTTTGTCTCCGAATGATATGCAATTGCTTTAACCTGATACAGCTTATTCTTAAAATGTCTGTAAAAGCCTCCTATTACAAGCTGTCTTTCCATAGTTGTACCACCCTGCTTTCCAATAATCTTAATCTGCTTAACATCTACGCTGCTGCAACATTCCTGTTCATTGTAAGTATATTAAGTATTCCTGCAACAATTACATGGCATAAAGATACAATATACATACAATCGCTCTCAACTGTCTTATCACATGAAAGATACTGGTTATGAATTTTAATTACATAATCTATAAGATCCTGTGGGGTTGTAAAACTGTCAATAATCTGTCTGTTTACCGCTACATGTCTGCTTCGTATATACTGTTTTAAAGCTTTTTTAAGATGTTTTTCATATTTGCAATGTTCTCTTATATTTCCATCAAATATATCATTATGTGGGAATGTAAAATAATCAGCAAGATAATGTGTAACCTCTCCAAGCTTGCGGCAATATGCCGTTGAAATTCTCTTAAATCCGTCAGTATCAACTGTCAGTTCATCAATAAACCGGCATACAATGTCAAATGTCTCATCAATATTATGTTTTGTCGTAACAAATGACGGCTTACAGTCTGGAAGTATACTTCCCATAATAAAAGCTTTCTTATGGTTCTCTAAAAGCTCGCTTTCCATACTATCTACAAGATACATTGATAAAGACATATGTGATTTTTTTCTCATTAAGGTAACTCCTAACTTAATTATTAAAACTTCTCTTACAACCATATAATCTGTGTTGTATAGCCTTACAGTATATTTCATGTGCAGTTAATAACTACTGTTCTTATATTGTATGAACAATACCAGTTACTAATATCTGCATACATTTTGCACTGCGTATACTTTACATTTTAAACCATAGATAATATAATTACAATTAAAAAAATGTAAAAATTATATACAATATATGTAACAGTCTGATTTTCACAGATATTCTATCGTAAATACTCCTTACTAAATGTTACATATATGATATAACAGCAAATTGTAACTACAAAATATTATATAGGAAAACAGATATTGCGAATAATAATGCAAAAGCTGCTCAGAAACGAGGATTAGTATGAAAAAAATAGACCTTCATGTTCATTCAACATTTTCAGACGGAACTCTTACTCCGTCTGAATTAGTAGACCATGCCCTTGAAATGGGATTATCTGCCATGGCTCTTACTGACCATGATACTGTTGATGGAATTAGCGAAGCTGTAAAAGCCGGTATCACTAAAGGACTCGAAATTATACCGGGAATTGAACTTAGTACTTTTTATAACAATAAAGAATTTCATATCGTAGGGCTTTATATAGATTATACTGATAAAGCTTTCAAAAAAGAACTAACTGCTTTAAGAGATGTACGGCAAAACCGCAACATTCAGATTTGTGAAGCATTTCACAAATTAGGAATTGAGATTAATTATGACGATATGTTAAAAAAATATGGAAACATCGTAATTACACGGGCTCATTTTGCTGACTATCTTCTTGAGATGGGACTTGTTGGCAGCCGTAATGAGGCATTTGACCGCTATCTTGGCGATAACCGTCCATGTAATGTACCTCGAAAAAAAATGAATCCTGCAAATGCTATTCAGCTTATAAAATCAACCGGTGGTGTCCCTATACTTGCACACCCTACGCTTTACCATCTTGGAAAAGAGCAGCTTAATAAGCTTATTGAATATCTTTATGCATCCGGACTTGTTGGAATCGAGGGAATCTATTCTACTTATACCATGGGAGAAGAGCTTGAGATTAAGAACCTTGCTAAAAAATACAACCTGATATTATCAGGCGGCTCTGACTATCATGGTGCTAACAAGCCAAAACTGGAGCTCGGCATTGGATATGGTCATCTTTGTGTCCCTTATGACTTTCTTGATATTATAAAGGAATGTGCATTAAATATAAAAAACAATAAAACAGAATTTAACATATAACACTAGAAATTTTTCTAAACCTAATTTAATAATGGTACTGTGACAGTAAGAAATCTTTTATGAAATATATATATTAAATTGAATCAAAAAACAACTAAATAAAAATAACTTAACCACCAGCTTCTCAATAATAATACTTACATACAATGCCATGCCTTAAATCACGGATTGCCACATTAATCAAAATATAAGATACATACATCTTAAATAATTCATTATCCTATATTTTAATTAATGCGGCAGCCCGTAATTTTAATATAATATATTTAATGTCTTTGTTTTATCATATTCTCAAACTCTGTAACAGCATCATTTACCGGTGTCCCCAGCCATATTTTCTTTATCATCAGTTCATATCGTAAGTAAATCTCATCAGCTCCTACAAACTGTGCCTTTACTACTGAATCTGAATAAACCGAATATAGTGCCTTGTAATTATCTGCATTTTTTATAAATTCACAATCATTCCTTGCTGATGGCTTTTTACAATACTTATACATATCCACAGCATAGTCATAACTTAATGCATGTGCTACTGTTTTTGCGGCCTCCTGATTATCTGAATATGGATTAACAACTGCCATGTCTGTTGTAGATATGGCGGCTGACTTTAAATTACTATTAATATCCGGTATATTGCATACACCATAGTCAATATTAGTATCATCCAGTTCGCTTAAACGTTCTGACCGGATTATTGTATATATAAGATTTCCATTTTTAAATTTATCAATACAATAATTCTCATCTGTTGTTGTATACAATGCATAGTCATTTTTTAGCTGGGCATATCCTGTCATGGCTTCTTTAAGCTTGGAATCGTCCACATCTGCTATATTCTTATCATCAGATGATGTACCACCTATATTAAGATAAGGCGCTGCAAAACCATAATTAAGAAACATATCTGTAGAATCCCATGCTGTTATAAGCTGGACATCTTTGTTATTATCATCAACCTTATAAGAGTTACTATACTCTGCTATATTAGTAAATGTATCAGGCTGTGTGACATATTTTTTATTATATACCATAATACCGGTATTAAAAGAAAGCGGATATCCGTATAACTTACCATCATAAGTACATGCATTTATAGCTGCATTTCCATACAATCCTGTTGTATACTTGGATGAATATGTATCATTTTCCGCCATAATCCCGGTAAGATATATCTTCTGTAAATCGTCAGAATTAATAAGATATACATCAGGTGATGGCTGTTCGTCAGCCTTTCCGATTGCAGCCTTGTACACATTATCAAGATAATTATCTGTATCTGTAAAGACCGGATTAACAGTAAGAAGTTCATTTGCCGCACTAAGCTGTTGTGCAACATATTCTATATATGGTGAATAGGCAGCATCGTCATACCATATATTTATCGTAACATTCTTTTCTATATCAAGCTTTCTGGCATTATCCTGCTTACTTCCACATGCCGTAAATGTAACCATCATGACAGCAGTCATTAATATGGCTTTTGCTCTTTTTAATATTTTCATATATAAATCCTTTCGATTAATCTTAAATATCTTTATTGAATTAAATTAACAACTTTAAATCATTAATTACTTTTATTATATCTGATTATCATTCTACAATATTATATTCTAACAGACCGGATATTGCAAGCCGGTGTAATTATTAAAAATAGCAGAAAGGCAGAAGCCGGATCTGATACATTAAGATTAATTTATACATATAATTATTAATTTTAAATTCACATATATGTATAATCTTCTTATTGTTACAGTCCGTCTTCTGCCTGGTAATTTATCTATTTTTAATTAAAGATTATCAAGAGACTTTCTTAATTTTATTATCATCTCATCCACATCGTCTTTTGTTATTACAAGTGGTGGAACGAATCTTATTACATTACTTCCGGCAGAGAATACAATAAGACCGTTATCAAGTGCATTAGAAATAACCTTTGCCGGTGCCACGCTAAGTTCAAGTCCCTGCATAAGACCCATACCTCTTCTGTCAACTGCCACTTCGTAATCTTCAACAATTTTATCTAACTGCTCTTCAAGATATACAGACACAGTCTTAACATTTTCAAGAACATTCTGCTTCTTAAAAAGCTCAAGAACCTTAACTGCTGCCGCACATGCCAAAGGATTACCACCATAGGTTGTACCATGATCTCCCGGTACAAGCGCCTTTGCAACCTCTTCTGTAGCCATAAATGCTCCAATCGGCACACCACAGCCAAGAGCCTTAGCCGATGTTGTAATATCAGGCTTAACACCATACTGCTGATATGCAAACATTGAACCTGTTCTTCCCATACCGCACTGAATCTCATCAAGAATAAGAAGTATACCCTTTTCATCACAGAGCTTTCTTACACCCTCAATAAATTCCTTCCTGGCAGGATAAATTCCACCCTCACCCTGTACAGTCTCAAATATTATGGCACATGTCTTATCATTTACAAGAGCTTTAACAGAATCAAGGTCATTATAATCAGCAAACTTAATTCCCGGTATCATAGGTCCAAATGCTTCCTGATAATGCTTATTACCTGTTACTGCCAACGCTCCCATACTTCTTCCATGGAAAGAATGTTTCATTGCAATAATCTCATGGTCTGTGCTTCCATCCTTTAAATATGCATATTTTTTGGCAAGCTTTATAGCTCCCTCAACAGCTTCTGTACCACTGTTAGTAAAGAACACTCTGTCCATGCCTGAGACTTCTGTAATCATCTTAGCTGCATTAATTGCCGGTTCATTATAAAAATAATTAGATGTATGTATAAGCTTATCTATCTGTGCTTTTAATGCATCATTATATTCCTTGTTATTATATCCTAATGCAAATACGGCAATTCCTGCTCCAAAATCAAGATATTCCTTACCATCTGTATCATAAAGTCTTGTTCCGTTACCCTTATCAAGAACTATCTGATACCTGTTATATGTATGTATAAGATGCTGTTCTGCAGTATCTATTAATTGTTGTGTATTCATAACTTTTAACTCCATTCTTATGCATGATTATTTTTATTATATCTGCTTCTCTTCAAAAAAACGTTCAGCATCTTTGCTTATAATGGCTGTACCAATACCTTTATTAGTAAAGATTTCAAGTAACAGACAGTGAGCAATTCTTCCATCAAGAATATGCACTCTTGATACACCATGTTCAATCGCATCTATACAGTTATTAAGCTTAGGTAACATTCCACCACCGATTGTTCCACCCTCAAGAAGCTGTCTTGCCTCATCAGTTGTAAGCTCTGATATTAAAGAACTCTTATCTTCATAATCTCTGTATACACCTTCAATATCTGTAAGGAAAGCAAGCTTTTCTGCATGCACTGCCCTTGCTATAGCGCATGCTGCATCATCTGCATTGATATTATATGCATGATAACTGTCATCATAACCGATAGGACATATTACAGGCAGGAAATCATCCTGTAAAAGTGTATTAATAAGAGTTGTATCAACATCTGTAACCTCACCTACATATCCTATATCCTCACCCTTAGACAGCTTCTTTTCTACCTTAAGCATACCGCCATCCTTACCGCTTATACCACATGCTTTGACACCAAGCTCTTCTATTAAAGATACAAGACTTTTATTAACTTTATTAAGAACCATCTCTGCTATCTCCATTGTAGGTTCATCAGTCACACGGAGTCCATTTAAAAATCTAGGCTCCATTCCTGACTTTTCAACCCACTTACTGATTTCCTTACCGCCACCATGTACGATAATCGGCTTGAATCCAACCAGCTTAAGAAGAACCACATCCTGAATAACCTTTCTTTTCAGATCTTCATCAACCATGGCACTTCCACCGTATTTTACAACTATTACTTTCCTGTTAAACTTCTGAATATAAGGAAGTGCCTCAACTAAGACCTGTGCCTTCTTTAATTCTTCATCCATATCTACCATAATTAAAACCTTAAACATCCTGGATATAAATATGTATTTCATATAATATAAAGTACATATTTATATCAGATATCTATTTCCTTTCATTTTCTTTTATATCATAGCAATATACTTATTAGTATTCTATAATTAACACTTATGCCATGAATTTAATGATTCAACTGATGTACTTATTACAATAATATAATTCATTTTATGATCTGTAATCTGCATTAATCTTTATATAATCAAATGTAAGGTCGCAGCCCCACGCTGTTGCGGCTGCACTACCATCTTTAACATCTGCAATCGCTGTTACAGGATTCTTTGAAAGTATCTGTGTTGCCACATCTTCGCTGTAATCTGTAGCTTTACCGTCTTCAACAATCTTTAATTTACCTGCTTCACTTTCAAAATATATATCAACCTTTTCAGGATCAAAATCCGCCCCTGAATATCCCATTGCACAAAGTATTCTTCCCCAGTTGGCATCATGTCCGAATATTGCTGCCTTAGTAAGATTAGATGTAATTATAGACTTAGCAAGTACTTTTGCTGTCTGTTTAGACTTAGCATTAATTACCTGTGCCTCAAAAAGACATGTACAGCCTTCACCATCTCCTGCAATCTTCTTTGAAAGCTCTGTAAATACATAATTAAGTGCTTCATAGAACTTATTATAATCTTCGCTGCCATCTGTGATTATATCATTTCCAGCCATGCCATTTGCCATAACAAGTGCCGTATCATTAGTTGATGTATCTCCGTCTACCGATATCATATTAAATGAATCATCAACAATCTCACTTGTCATCTTCTGAAGTACTGACTTGTCAATGTTGGCATCTGATGTAATAAAACATAGCATGGTAGCCATGTTAGGATGAATCATGCCTGCCCCCTTACACATTCCACCAACAGTTACCTCCTTACCCGAGATATCAACAGTAACAGCAACTTCCTTTGATACTGTATCTGTTGTCATAATAGCTTCTGCAGCTGTTGTTCCTGCCTGCTTTGTTGCATCAAGATAATCTGGCAGCCTGTTAATTCCTTCACATATCTTATCCATTGGAAGCTGCATTCCGATTACACCTGTTGAAGCCACAAGAACTGAATCAACAGGTATATTTAATTTAGCTGATACTGTCTCTGCCTCTTTCTTACATGCATCAAGTCCTTCTTTACCTGTACATGCATTAGCAACACCACTATTAATAACAACAGCCTGTGAAAATGGTGAATTATATACAATATCTCTGTCCCACTTTACAGGGGCTGCTGATACCTTATTAGTTGTAAATGTTCCTGCCGTTGTACATGGCTTCTCACTATATACCATAGCCATATCTTTTTTATCTGTCTTATTCTTAATTCCAACACTGAGTCCTGCAGCCTTGAATCCCTTTGCAGCTGTAACTCCACCTGTAATTATATTCATATGTCTAATCCTTCTTTCTTTTTATTAATCTTAGCTCCTCTGACATCTACTATAGCCATAAAAACTACAATTCATATCTCAACTTTGATTTTATGGAAACATAGGTGCTAACTCAAGACCTTCTGTCTCAGGAAGTCCAAATAACAGGTTCATATTCTGTACCGCCTGTCCTGCTGCCCCCTTAACAAGATTATCAAGTGCTCCCATCATAATAAGTCTGTTAGTTCTAGGTTCAATCTTAAAGCCAATATCTACAAAGTTACTACCCTCAACCCATCTTGTTTCCGGACACGCATCCTTTTCAAGTACTCTTACAAACTTCTCTTTATCATAATACTTATCATATGCAGCCTTAACATCTTCATAGGTTACTTCTTTTTCAAGATTAGCATAAGCTGTTACCAGTATTCCTCTGTTCATAGGAACGAGATGTGGTGTAAATATAAGCTTTAAATCATCTCTTCCACATGCATAACCTAACTGTTCTTCTATCTCAGGAGTATGTCTGTGAGTTCCTACTCCATACGCTTTCATGCTCTCATTAACTTCACAGAACAGATTATTAACCTTAGCACCTCTTCCTGCACCTGATGTACCACTCTTCGCATCAATAATTATTGTATCAGGATTAATAATCCCTTCCTTTACCATAGGATATAATGTAAGAATTGATGTTGTCGTATAACATCCAGGATTAGCAATTATTCTTGTATCTTTAGTAACCTTATTCCTGTTAATCTCACATAAACCATATACTGCTTCATCTATGTACTGTGGTGCCTTATGTTCAAGCTTATACCACTGTTCATATATATTAACGTCCTTTAATCTGAAATCAGCGCTTAAATCAATTATCTTTACCTTGGATAATATCTCATCATTTACAAGTGAGGCACATAACCCCTGTGGTGTTGCAGTAAATATTACATCCACCTGATTAGCAAGCTCTTCCATATTATCATCCATGCACACATCATCTACAAGCTGGAACATATTTCTATATACATCTGCATATTTCTGATCTATATAACTTCTTGAACCATACCATACAATCCTGGCATCCTTATGTCCAAGTAATAATCTTACCAATTCATTTCCAGCATATCCTGTCGCTCCTATAATTCCAACTTTTACCATCACACTATCTCCATTCCATAATTTAAAAACAATTAGCCAGTTCTTCTTAAAACTGATGAAATAATAACTACTACAGACTTATTTTTCATATTTCATAATTATTTAATAAATTTTATTATAACAACTTTTTTTCTTATGTAAAGGGTTATTTTGTAATTTTTTATATTTATTCATAATTTATGTATATTTTTGCATTTTATTCATTTTTAACTATTGCATTTTATATGAATATGGATTATTATTATTTTTAGTTGGTTATGGATTTTCTTTTGCTATATTCTAAAATATAAGAATATCAGTTTTATCCGTATTACACATTATAAGAATCAATTCATGTTGATTAATATATTTTAGGAGGACTATTTAATTATGAAAGAAAAGGTTATCTTAGCTTATTCAGGCGGTCTTGATACAACTGCTATCATCCCTTGGTTAAAAGAAACATATGATTATGAAGTTATCTGTGTATGTGCAGACTGTGGTCAGGAAGAAGAACTTGACGGACTTCAGGAAAGAGCAATCTCTTGTGGTGCTTCAAAGTTATACATAGAAGATTTAACAGATGAATTCTGTGATAAATATATCGTTCCTTGTGTACAGGCTCACGCAGTATATGAGAATAAATATT
Organism: uncultured Eubacterium sp.; assembly: GCA_900545725.1. Lineage (GTDB taxonomy): Bacteria > Bacillota > Clostridia > Lachnospirales > Lachnospiraceae > Lachnospira. Next base: position 18,861 of record URAI01000013.1, on the reverse strand, counting down.
TACTCGGTACATCAATGGCAAGACCTCTTATTGCTAAGAGATTAGTTGAAATCGCACGTAAAGAGGGTGCTACAGCTATCTGTCATGGTGCTACAGGTAAAGGTAATGACCAGATTCGTTTTGAGCTTACAATCAAGGCACTTGCTCCAGATATCAAGATTATCGCTCCTTGGAGAAATGAAAAGTGGACACTTCAGTCTCGTGAAGATGAGATTGAATATTGCAGACAGCATGGTATCCATCTTCCATTCTCTACAGATTCAAGCTACAGCCGTGACCGTAACTTATGGCATATAAGCCATGAGGGTCTTGAACTTGAAGATCCTGCTAATGAACCTAATTACAAGCATCTTCTCGTTCTTGGCAACACACCTGAGGAAGCCCCTGATGAACCTGAATATGTTACAATGACATTTGAAAAGGGTGTTCCAAAGTCAGTTAATGGCAAGGAAATGAAAGTCTCTGATATCATAAGAGAATTAAACAGACTTGGCGGAAAGCATGGTATCGGTATTATTGATATCGTAGAAAACCGTGTTGTTGGTATGAAATCCCGTGGTGTTTATGAAACTCCTGGTGGAACAATTCTCTATGAAGCACACCAGCAGCTTGAAGAATTAATCCTCGACAGAGATACAACAGCCATGAAGATTAATATGGCTAACAAGTTTGCACAGATTATTTACGAAGGAAAGTGGGAGACACCTCTTCGTGAAGCTGTTCAGGCATTTATCGAAAAGACTCAGGAATATGTAACCGGTGAAGTTAAGTTTAAGCTTTATAAGGGTAACATCATTAAGGCCGGAACTACATCACCATATTCACTTTACAATGAATCAATTGCCTCATTTACAACTGGTGACCTCTATGACCACCATGATGCAGAAGGATTTATTAATCTTTTCGGTCTTTCACTCAGAGTTCGTGCAATGAAGCATAACGAGCTTGAAAATAAGAATAATAAGTAATTACATATGTAATACTAAAAATATGTAATAAGCATAAAAGCCGTGGCAGCAGGAATGTATATTATTAAATTCCTGCTGCCACGGTTTTTATATGTTTTATATGTTTATTTATCCATAGATGAGCATATACAGAAAAATCGCTGATTATACAAACTATGATATATCGCAGTTATCTTATCAACAGCTGTCCTGTTAGTCAGTATTACAAATTCACTGACATGTATATAATCTTCAATCTTGTCCCTGCTCTCTACAAATAGCAAAAAGAGCCGTGTATTAAACCCCTCCGCTGCCGCTTCGGTTGGCACAGAGCAGATGCTCTACAAATAGCAAAAAGAGCCATGTATTAAATACACGGCTCTTTTTCAAGAAAATGTCTGTTATAACAAACTATTTCATTTTTCCCTTATATTACCCTGACCGGGTGCACTAACCTGATTAATCAGAATTAGTTATTAGATGTCTTATTTAAAGACTTTAATACGCTCTTTACAAGACTACCAACAGTCTTATTATAGTAATCCATACCTTCATCAATTGTCATATAACCTAAAGCTGTCTGGGCGATTACATAATTTCTTGCTGTATTAATGTCAGTAGCACCTTCTGATAATTCTGTTGTCATAGGTAATGTATCATAACCCTGACAGTTTTCAAAGAAGAACTTGCTGTTATCAATAGCTGTCTGTGAAACTGTTGTAATACCAGGATCTGTTCCTTCCGGATTAGAATCTGTCTTTTCAAATGTTGCCATAGCAAGTAATGGGTCAATGTTGTTCTTTGTCTGAAGAGTATTTGGCTTTTCAGGTGATGGAAGCATATGGAATTCACCTTCGCTGTATGTATTTCCACTTGTTTCACCCTGAAGTGTAACTGTTTCAGCCTTAGTATCCCAATGTGTTCCCTTAGCACCATATTCCCATGCTACCTGAACATCTCCGCCATCAAGCATACTTTCAAGGAAATACTTAAAGATTCCCTCTGGATTATCTGCTGCTGTTGTAATTGTCCAGATTCCTGGAATTCTCTGTGTATATGCACCAAGCTCTTTAATAGGCTTAAGTGCTATAAGTCTATCATCAAGACCCTTAGAGGCAAGATTTACCTTAAGAGTATTAGCCCATGTACCTGACCAGTATGTGAACATACCTGATTCAGAAGATGCATCCTTTGAATAGAACTTATCACGCGCATTAGATGTTGAGTTATTAACTGTTTCCTTATCAATTACTCCATCTTCAACGGCTGTTCTGATTCTCTTAAGAGCATCCTTCATTGCTGTTTCTGTAAATCCGTCTACATATTCACCAGATGCATTCTTGTAGAATGTATACTGTGCATTCTGATAAAATTCAGGAAGGTAGTTAGTATATGGTTCAGATGTACAGATAAATCCTGGAGCAGAAATTACATAATGACCTTTCTTTTCCTTCATCTGCTTTAAGTAACCATAAAATGTATTGAAGTCAAGAGTAACTCCATCTACCGCTGATACATCAATTCCTGCATCCTCAAGCCATGACTGCTTTAAGTAAGATACACAACCATCACCGCGGGCAGCAGTGAAACCGTACATAGCCTTCTGTCCGTCTTCACCATTTACCATAAGGTTCTTGATTGTATTCTCAGCACCATCAACAAGTCTTCCTGACTTTTTAACATCAGAATTGTTCCATGCATCTGTCATATTCCATAAAAATCCATTATTTGCATATAATGCATAATAATCTGAAGACAATAATACAACGTCAGGCATTGTTTCTGTTGAGTTGAATGCATTAGCCACTGCATCATAGTAACCACTATGGTCAGGACGCTTCCATTCAATATCAAGTCCTGTCAACTCTTTAAGATAATCATAAAATGCCTTAGCACCGTTAGTCTCTGTAACAACTGTACTGTTAACCATTACAGAAAACTTCTCCGGCTTTGTAACTTCACCTGAGCCTGACTTTGAGCCGTTAGAATCTGAACTTCCACAGGCTACTAAATTAACAACAGATACAGTTGTTAATCCAAGTGCAGCTAACTTCTTTACACTCTTTTTCATTGAATCCTCCGTCTGACATTTATAATGACCGATAAATGTCTTTGGTTTTGTTTGGTTTGGTTTTTGGTTTTTTTTTAGGTTTATTTAGGTTTATGAAAACCAGCAAACTGGCTTACAGGTGATATTATACTGTATTTATTTTAAATCAAATAGCACATATTCATACTATAACTAGCATTATTTTATTATTTGTTGAAAACATTACTCATGCATACGCTTTATTATCTTATAGACGACTTCATTTTCCATAACAACAGGAGCAGTATGAGCAAAGAATACTATTCCTTCTGTCTGCGATATTATCTGACTCTTTACATATCCCTCATATGGATCAATTACCTCTGCTATACATTCTCCATGTGATATATAATCTCCGGGAGCCTTAAGTCTTTTATAAAATCCCGCATCATATGACTTTACACAATAAAGCTCACTTTCATTTACAACACTCGCAATATATCCACTGTGATTATTATATTTTAAAATCCCCATTCTGGTTAAAAATCTTAGTACAGAAGATACTGCCTGTCGTGCTGAATGTTCATCAATAGTATCCGTACTGTTGGTATATATAGAAAATGCATTAGTTCCATTCATCTGCCAGTTATAATTAAGTGTTGCCGTATCCATAGGCTTCGGATGTCTTATAACCACATACGGCAGTCCAAAAAGATTAGCAAGGCTCGCACTCTGATACCCCGTCTCCATCATTCTAACATGTGGTATAAAATCTCCCTGCATATAAAAGCTTGCAAACTGTATACCATAATTATAACCTCTGACTCTTTCAAAAAGATTTCCTGCAATCTGCCTGGTCGCATCTCCATGTATATCTCCCGGAAACTTTCTGTTAATATCAACATTATCTAATGCCCAGAATCTCTTTCCAATATTCATGGAAAAGCTGTTAGCACAAGGTATTACAAGTATACCATGGTCATGGGTTATTGCACCTCTCGACTCAAGCTCTTTAAGGGTGCTGATAAGCTGTGAACAAATATATAGCTGCTGCATCTCGTTACCTCTTAATGCACCTACTATACATGCCGATCTATCATCTCCTCCAAATCTGTAGCCCTCTATATTAAAATCTTCTCTATATAATCCCTTTAATGTATATATAATCTCTTTTTTCATGTTATAGCGGTTTCCTTTCACTGTATACTCTCGCAAGCAATGCTCCTTTGTATACAACCGGATTCTCTCTTAATGTAAATATAATTCCATCCATCGGTGATTCTATACGCTGTATAACTTTTCCATTTATCGGTTCAATAACATCCCCAATATGTGTTCCCATGCTTATCTTTCCCATCTTGTCAATATCAGATACAAATATTCCTGTCTCACATGCAGTAATAAAATCAACATGACCTTCTGTCGAAATAATAGGCTGTCTGACATCTAAAGGGTCATCCTCCCATATTCCCATATTAATCATAAGATTAAATATTCCTTTAATAAGCTGACGGCAGTAACTAACATTAATCCTGTGTCCTACCCCCATCTCCACAACAAGAGTTGGAACACTCATATTGTTAAGGCTATATGCCAATGTAGCATCAAGCACCGTAATTGAAGAATATATCCATACAAAATCAGCATTAAGCAGCTTGGCATATGGTATAAGCTTTTCTTCATTCTGCTCATTAAGCCTTACCTGCGGCACTTCCTTTACAAATATATTACTTGAATGAATATCAAGACAGAAATCACTTCCAATTATATCATTAACAATTCCTGCCGCAATATATTCATTCATTGCTCCATTATTATCTCCGGGAAATGTCCTGTTCATATCAAGATCAAACATAGGTATTCCTCTTGAACCTGTATCAAGTCCAAGAGGATTAATATCCGGATATACATCCACAATTCCTTTTAATTTTTCTGGATGTTCTTTGATTTTTTTTATTATCTCATAACACACATACTGACCATCCAGTTCATCACCATGTGTTCCTGTTACAATCGAAACTCTCTTTTCCTTTCCTGTTGCATTTTCAGGCATAAGCCGGTTCTTTTTTACAACAAGCCTCTCATGCACAGGAAGATCAACAGATACAACTTCTTCTATCATTCAGACTGTCTCCTTTATCGGTCTAATCATCGTAATCACGCACAACAATCTTTTCATTAACTTTTCTTATGTTAATATGATTCATCTCATCAACAGGCTGATATACCGCATCGTCAATAAATACCTTGGCTCCCGGATATATTGCCTTTTCTATCTTAACACTCGATCTTCCTGACTCTCTTATAATATCAAACAGTCTTCTGCATTCTTCTTCGAACTTAGCTTTCTCAGCTGTCTTTATTATCTTAGACTGGAATACCTTAGTATAAGCAGCCCTGTCTAACTTATCAGGTGCTGACTTCTTAATAATATCAAACTTCTTAAGAACATTATCATACATGCCTATCTCATTATCAATCTCTTTAATCTTTATTAACAGATTGGCATATTCCGTCTGTAATTTCTTTGACGGTCCAACTCTTACAGTTGTAATGGTATGTGCATTATTACCTAACAGAGGCGTCTCTATTCCCATTACACCTGTCAGTTCACCACCGTATATTACGCCTTTTGCTCCATCTATTATAATCTTTCCTATAGCTGTTATATTGCTATTAAGAATATATCCGGCATTGACATCACCCTCAGCATATACTTCTGCATTCTCAAAAAATCTTCCTGTTATATTACCCTTGGCATATATTTTACCTATGCCCTTGGCATTAATCCCCTCCTGTAAAATCAGATCCTTCTGGGTCATAATTACAGCGCCTTCTACGTGTCCTCCTATATATATATTACCCAATGCATTAATTCTTACACCGGTAATAACATTTCCCTTAACATTAACATCGCCATCAAAGTCAATATTACCTGTATTAAGGTCAACATCACCATCAATCTCTAAAAGATTAATTACCTTTAAATCGTAATTACGATATTCAACCTTTCCTGATAAAGCGGCATAGTATTCATCACCATTCTCTGATACCTTAAAGCCTTTACCTCTTAATACAGACTTAGGCTTTCCCGGCTTCGGTGTAAGAAGCCTTCCCTTTACATCAAATCCAAAGATTCCCTTTGTCGGATGATAATACTTTGCAAGAAGCTGTCCCTCCTTGACACTTTCAAATAATTTAAGATTCATATAATCAACTGTACCATCAGAACGGATCGTCGGCTTGCCATTGACATCCATATCAAAGAAAAATTCATATCTGCCATCTTCACCATTCACCATCTGCTTTCCCTGCGCAATAACAACATCCCTATTGTATATGCGTTCTTCTATCATCTTATGTAACATGGCATCATCTATTCCCATCTTAACACCTTTATCAGATAACTCACCTATTACCTGATCATAAGTAAATACACTATTATTATCCGTATTCACATCATAATAAGGTGCAGACAGATACAAAGTAGCAGACATACAATCTTCAGAAATTGAAATCTGTATTTCGTTATTATTAAGCTGTTCATTATTATCTCGAAATTCAGGTCTATCCATACGTCCCTCAATTCTGCCTTGCGGCTGTATATTTGTGTTATCTAAAATGTTACAATGCTTTTTCCAGTTCTAATCTCTTCTCCTGCATCTCTTTACTCGTCATCGCAATATCAAGATACTGCATTACATCAACTCCGTGTTCAAGTCCAAGTCTAATCTGCTCCATCTGCTTAAAATCATATGTCGGATCTGCATAAATATTGACATCAACACCACTGCTAAGCCCCAATAAGACTTCCTGGCTCTGTAATTCGTCAAGACTCGTTCCATTATCCTTGCCATCCAGTCTGTGCCTTGTGTCCTCCATCTCAAGTGCATCTATAAACGGATCGGCATATATTGAAACATCAAGTCCTTCCTCAAGCCCTAATCTTATCTGCTCCATCTGTCCGGAAGAAAAACCAATCATATTATAAAAAGAAATATCAAGCTTTTCTTCAAGTCCCAATCTTATCTGCCTCATCTGGTCACCATTATACTCATGCAACAGATATTTATTAATATCAACGCAATGTTCTATGCCAAGTCTTATCTCGTTAATCTGATATACATCATATCCCTCATTCACAAAAAATGTTATATCAATCTCTTTTTGTCTTGCCTTTCTTATCTGTCTTAGCATATCACCACTGCAGCCCTGCTTGACAAATCTTGTGATATCATAATTAATCTTCTCACTCAGCCTTATCTCTCTCATAACTGTATAATCATACGATGGATTACATAATTCATTGACATCAAGTCCTTCCTTAACCGCCGACTTAATCTCTTCCATCTGCATATAATCATATTCAGGCTTACAAAATATCGAAACATCAAGTCCGTCTTCTAGTCCGAGCCTTATCGACTTCATCTGTGCTGCACTGTAGATGTTATCACAATATAACATAACATTGACCTTACTTCTTATCCCCTTCTCAATCTCAACAATCTGAAGCCTGTTAAAGCCTGACTGTAAAAGACTTTTATTAAGAGAATCAACATCCCCATTCTCAGCCATAGTTATACATTTTTTTATCTGATTTTTAACTCCTATATCCATAAGCAGTTCTCCATTACTTTAATCAAGCACAATAAACGTCTTACATATTAATACTCTGTTATTATTATACATTATTTTTCTAACTATTGCACTATTTTTTCCCAAAAATCTGACAAAATTTCTCGAAGCTGGTAATGTGCCACCGGATATACCTCATTCCATTCCCTTGGATAAAGACTTGTATACTGACTTGTCATAAACCTGTCATCTAAAAGCTCAATAATTCCACAATCATTAACAGTTCTTATAACTCTTCCTGCTGCCTGAAGCACCTTATTCATTCCCGGATATACATATGCATATGCATATCCATCCTTATCATTTTCATCAAAGTATCCCCTCAAAAGCTCCCTCTGCCTGCATATCATAGGAAGTCCTGTTCCAACAATTATTACCCCGATAAGGCTGTCTTCCTTTAAATCTATTCCCTCGGAAAATATTCCACCGATCACACAAAAACCTGCAATAGTTCTTCCTTCCTCATTAAATGCATATAAAAAATCCTCTTTGTCCTGCTCTGTCATATCACTTGTCTGTATTAATATTTCTGTATCTATCTGTTCATACATACACATGTCTTTAAAATGTGCTGCAACTTCCTTCATAAATGCATATGACGGACAAAAAATCATGTATTTTCCTCTATGTGCCTGTATTGTATCAAAAATATACCGGCTGATTTTTTTATATTCATTCGCATTTCTTCTGCTGTAACGGCTGCTTACATCAGTGCCTATAACTATTCTTCTTCTTTCTGTATCAAATACTGATTCTGCATATATTGCCATATCCTCACGATTCCCGGAAATCATCTCTTTATAATAATTGACCGGAAGAAGTGTAGCTGAAAAAAATATCGTGCTTCTTGCCTGCGCAAGCCTTGATGAAAGATTGCCCGACGGGTCCACACAGTATAGTTTTATAAGAAAATTTCCATCAAAATCATGCTCTGTATAAATAATATATTTATCATCCAGACAATCATACATATTAAGAAAATGTAATATGTCAAAAAATAGTTCAAGCATATTTTCCGTCTGTTCAAACTCCTTATTATTATCAAAAAATTTCTGCATATTAGAAAAACATCTTTCAAGATAAGCCGGAAATGTACCTAAATCATTATATATAACCTTATAGGTATCACATTCTCTTTTAAGCTTAAGAAGCTCCTTATTACACTTTTCAAGAGCTGCTGCAAGCCTTTTATCCACATCCTTTATAATATTTTTGACCTTAAGAAAATCTTCTTTTTTAAGACATGCACTATACATCTGCCTTGCCCTGTCTACAAGATTATGTGCTTCATCCACAAGAAACAGATAATTATCCTTTCCTCCATCTCCAAAATATCTTTTTAAAGATGCATCCGGATCAAATGCATAATTATAATCACATATTATGCCATCACACCAGTAAGAAGCATCAAGTGACATTTCAAAAGGACACACCTTATACTTTTCTGCATATTCTCTTACCGTATCAGCATTTATATCCATATTATTAACTATCATATCATATACAGCAGCATTTACCCTGTCAAAATGTCCTTTTGCATATTCACAATGCACAGGATTACATTTTCTTTCATCCAGCTTACATATCTTATCCTTCGCCGTAAGTATAATTGTTCTCATGTAAAGTCCGGCATCTCTTAATATATTATAAGCATCTCTTGCCACCGTCCTTGTAATCGTCTTTGAAGTCAGATAAAATATCTTATCTACATATCCCTGCCCCATAGCCTGTACCGCTGGAAATACTGTAGATATAGTCTTTCCTGTCCCTGTAGGTGCCTGTATAAATAAATTCTTCTCATTTTCAACAGCCCGGTAAACTCCCACAACGAGTTTTTTCTGTCCTTTTCTATATTCAAATGGAAATGTACACCCTTTAATAGATTCCTGTCTTTTATATCTTTCATCAAATAAAAAATCAGTCCATTTTTTGAAACTGTCAATCAGCTCATTAAACCATCTGCTAATTTCATCAAATGTGTATTCCTGATTAAATCTTTTAATCTGTTCTGTGTCAGTATTACAATAAGTCATCTGTATATTAATCTTTTCAAGTCCATTCTGTAATGCATATATATATCCGTAACACATTGCCTGTGCTTTATGCACATACACAGGACTGTCCATTTTTTTTAGATTTAACCGGACAGTTTTAATCTCATCTATTGTTACATCTGATACCGGCTGCCTGTTTCCATCCTCATCCTCTTCAAGCTCACATATTATTCCATCTGCACGCCCTTCAAGAATAATTGAATATTCACTTACAAATATTTCTTTATTATCAATCTGTCTTTGTACAGGTATATTAAGCTTTAAAGGAACTTCTGCCTTATATGAAGTTCCCATGCTGTTCTGAATCTTTTTATGAAGTCTCGTTCCCTCCTGCATAAGCCTTACATCCGGCATCCCTGTAAAACGGTTATCTATATCTCCACTGCTTAATATAAATTCCACAAGATTTCTTACAGACAGCTTAATGCAGTTATCCTTAATTACATACATAATACTTTCTTACCTTATATTCATCAATCTAATTTTTTACATCATATATATACATATTTTTTCTCTTTCCTGTCCTTATTACAGTTCCTGTTGAATTAAGTATATTAAGAACCATTCCCGCACTCTGCCTTGATATACCACAGACATCAGCAAAATCAGCTGATGTAAAACCACTTTCCAGTTCATACGGTACAAACTGCATATAATCCTCAACCTGCTCTATACTTATAATGCTTCTTATTCCAACAGGTATTCTGTCATACCTTTGCGATTCATCCCGTCCTCTGCTGTTACGTCCCATAAAGAGCCTGTACTCCTCCACATCCATAAGTACAAGCTGTATACTAAGATTCGGAGCTGATAACATATCTTTTATCTTATATAATTCGTAAAATGCATCATATTCTGAGTAATGTTTTGGTGATTTACGCCTTTTTATAATTGACATAGTATCCTTATCAATCAGCGATAATCTCTTGTTATATGGCAGAGGATATACTACTGTTACCGGATAATGATTAAGAAATATCATAAGCTTATCACGTATTTTATTAAAATTGCCATTCTGTATCTCAATAATGCCATTCTCATTACAGATATCTGCAAAATATCCGTCAACAGCCACCTCATGTTTATCCTCATCAGGCTCATAAAACAGCTTAAACATTCCATGCACTGTCTTTTCAGAAAGTGTGCCAATTCCTTTATTATGCCTTATGCTCTCAAGCATTGCATCTCTGGCTTTATCAAATCTGTCATACATAACATATTCTGATATATCAATATTCTCTTTTACATTGTTAAAATCTTCACATATTATATTTGTTGTATCATCATTTAATATTATATTTTTCTTCTTTTTCATGTTAATCTGATCAATTACACCTGTTAAATTTTCTATATATTCTTTCTTGCTCTTGCAATCTCTCCTCTCAAAGACATAAGCATTTTACTAAGCATTGACCTTGTCTGTGCATCAAGGGAATTAAACATCTTGATTGCCGCTCCTGCACTTTTAAACAAATCCGCATTTACATCGGACAGATTAACAGCGCCGCTTGCTGTAAGTATTGAAAATAACGCATCAACAAATTCAGCCCTTTCTTCCATATCCATACCGTTAATCCATTTGCTCATTGCCTCCTGTATTACTGCACTTTCCCTGCTGACCTTACAATGTGTTACAAAGCGTTTTCCCATAACCTGCCATGACATTGCATCATGCTGCATAATTCCTCTCTTGTTGCTCTTTACAACTCTATAGTCCTCTTCATGTTCAAGTAACATTCCAACAAATGAATGATATGGAACAATCGTTTTAATCTTAGGAAGCATACGCTGATATCTTATATCCTCAATCATTGCCCTGTCAAAACCAGGTCCATCATTATTATATACATCTGTAATACGTGCCTGTATATCCTTATCAGACATCACAGCACCGTATATTGCAAGATTGCCACCCTTAGAATGTCCACCCAGTCTTATATCACATGTACTGCCTTTAAGAGTTTCACCTATATATTTAACTGCTTCAATCTGACTTGGCACAGGACTCATAAAACTCATATTAAAATCCTCTCTCCAGCCTGCAATTGAATCATCTGTCCCACGAAAAGTAACATATATTGTTCCATCAGGAATATGCACATGAAATGCCGCAAATTGCATCTGCCTGTCATCATCCACCATATCCACATAATCAGAAAGAATTACATCCTTAAATCTGTCCGTTGCCGCCGCTTCCCTCATAAAAAAAGGTACATCTTTAATAAAGGTCTTTACCGCCTTTAATTCTTCTATTGAATGTTTATTAAAAAACAGCCTGGCTGCCTCTTGTAAAGTCAGTTGTGAGCGTATTCCGGGTGCCGGAATAATATCTGAAAAATCTACATATGCAATCTGTGCAAGTATCAGATTATCAACATCATTAAACGGATCCTGTTCAAATGTAATATCGCCTCTCCAACACAGATAATCACTTATATCAGCCATATTTACCTCCATTTTTATAAAACAATTATACTATATGAGTGTCCGATTTATTCAAAGTATTTTTTTCTTATACAATTATACATATGATATTAATCCATGAAATATAGGAAGTGTTATATCCATGCCTATTAATATATTAATATATAAATATATTTATGATTTTATTTAATTATAACATATATCAGGTTATTTAATAAAGAGCGGACAATAAAGGAAAAAACAGCAGTTCATTTTATTATAATTCCATATAAACATACAATTTTATCTTTATAAACTATTGTTTATTTTATATAATTTATAGTAAAATATAAATTGCTTTTTACACAGTATCACATAACTAATGTTTCATGTCTGATATATTGACTGATAATATATACAAAAGCATCACCTTTATATTTTAAAAAATTTAAGAATTACCTTTATTGTTAATATAGACTTTAGAGGCATTGCCTGGAAATGAGGAACTTATGAAAAATACAGTTATTTCGAGATTAAAGAATACTAATCCATGGGTTATTTTTTTTGAATTATTTGTTATAACCCAGCTTATGTTAATATTTATCTTTAATCTTACACATTTAAAATACGAAGCAGGTTTTGACTCTTCTGCTGCCATGGCACAGGCTATGGAGATATGGAATCAGAAGACTATCTTCTTAAAAAACTGGGAATACCAGTCAACTCTCGGTCTTGATTCAGTTATTATACCGGCAAGCATATTTTATGGCATAACCCATAATATTTTTCTTGCATACGGCATTGCTGACTGCCTTGGTGTAATGTTATACATATACATATTCAGAGATATATTTAAAATGCTCAAGCTTCCTAAGCTTCCCAGAATGATTATATATGTTCTTTTACTTACACCTTATTCACTTGAACCTTTAGGCTACATGCCAATGATGTTTACAGGTGCTGCTTATTATATCATTAAAGTTCTTATACCTATAATGCTTATTGACCTTATACTAAAACTTCGTTTTAACATACCTGTTAAAAAATACTTACACATACTTATAACTTATTTTATTTCAATATATCTTACAGCCCTGTCATGTGGTTTATATCTGCTTATATGTGGACTGTTTCCTATTATAATATATGAACTGTATTGTACAATATGCAGTGGCAGTTTAAGAAATATTATTAACAAACGCTCACTTCTTTTATTAATAAGCCTGATTATATATGCGGCAGGATACGTTTCTGCTAAGATTTATGGTGCATCGGTATTTACCAATGAAATGATACTGTCCTCTGTTAATAACTTTGTTAATAATCTTGCTAAATGCTTTGTTGGTATAGCCGAGCTTTTTGGTGCACTTCCAAGTAAGGACATCCGTGTTACATCAGCATTTGGCATACATTATCTGTCGCATATGGCTGCATTTATTATAGTTATTATAATAGTTGTTGCAACAATTAAGGCATTAAAACCTCTGTCAGGTCTTATAATACAATCTGGTGACAATAAAGCCGATAAAATAGTAACCGGTCAGGTTTGCTGTATAATTGCTGTCAACCTCGCAGTTCTTATACTTACTGATACGACTTACGGCTCGGAGTCATTTGAATTCAGATACCACCTTATACCTGTTGTTGCAAGCTTTCTTATTATAGGTATTGGTATAGACCGGATGATTAAATGGCTTAAAGAGCAGAAAAACCGCCTTATATTTACATCGGTAATGACTGTTATAAGCATAATATGGATATTAAACAACATAGTATTCGTATATTATTACAGTTCACGTAATTCATATAATACAAGCGAAGCAATTGTTAAGTATGTAGAGAATAATACAGATTATAAAAAAATATACTTCCTCGGTGACAGTGATTCTGAAATAATTGAAGTATCACGAATTGCAAGACTTATTGAAAGTGACCTTACTATTGTTGACGGACCATTTGTTGGAACATATATCGGATGGGGTACAAGTAATAAACACTTTATTCCTACCGATAATATAGACCGAATGGTTCTTGTATGCACTCCTACACAATATGAAAATATAGAACCACGAATACAGTACAGTATAGATATTCTTGATGAAATTGACGGATATATCATATTTGAGGTTCCTGCCATATTAACAGATGAACAATATGAAGAGCTTATTGAAGAAATTGAAAATGAAGCCGGTGAAGACGAGTCTGATTATGTTCCTTATGATTCCGGTACTGACAGCTCTGATGATGGTTATACTTCTGACACCATTACTAATTAAATTAAGCAAAAACAGACTGCCGCATTAATGAAATTATACCTTATACAGATATCTGCTTTGCAAATAATCTTATATAAAGTGTGCATTTCATTAATGCGGCAGTCTGTTTTGCCTTTATATTATAATTATATTCAAAATATCTTAACAACAAACAGGCTGTTAGATAAATATACTGTCGGATATGGTATATTTATTCTGCAAGTTTCTTCTCAACTGCTGCTATAATTGTTTCAAGTGCCTTAATTCTTGCATAATATTTACTGTTAGATTCAATTATTGTCCATGGGCATTTTCTGGTTGAAGTATACTTAATCATCTGATTGACTGCTACTTCATACTTATCCCATTTTTCTCTGTTACGCCAGTCCTCATCAGTAATCTTCCACTGTTTTTCAGGAGTATTCTGTCTGTCAGTAAATCTCTTTAACTGCTCATCTTTATCTATCTGTAACCAGAATTTTACAACAACTGCTCCCCATTCATTAAGCTCTGCCTCAAATTCATTAATCTCGTTATATGCCCTCTTCCATGAATTCTCACTGCAAAAGCCTTCAAGTCTTTCTACCATAACTCTTCCATACCATGTTCTGTCAAATATGGCTATATGTCCTGTCTTAGGGAGTCTATTCTGGAATCTCCATAAGAAATGTCTGTTTTTCTCATATGACACTGGTGCTGCTATCGGAGTAACTTCATAATCCCTAGGGTCAAGGCTTGCTGCAACTCTCTTAATGTTACCACCTTTTCCTGCCGCATCCCAACCCTCATAACATATTATCAGCGGTATTCTTTTCTTATACAGCCTGTAAGCCAGTCTGCCCAGCTTTTTTTGCAGCTTCTTAAGAGTCTTTCTATATTCATCCTCTTCCATTGAGCATATAGCAAGGTCAACATCTTTAAGTTTAGGCATATCAACAAGCTCATGCTGCATATCTTCCGGTCTTATTCCAATACCATCTCCATCATTAGACTTTATACGGGCTTCAATATTTTCAACAATTATACTTAATATCTCATGCATCGCCTCTGTCTTATCCATTCCGGATATAACATTCCAGGGTGCATATTCAGTGTTAGTTTCTTCTAACATCTCATCATATTTTTTATATGACTTATCGTAATTTTTATTTTCCTTTAAATCCTTATCAGTTACACGCCATGCAGTATTCTTTGATGCTAATAACCTGCCAAATCTGGCTCTCTGTTCTTCCTTTGTTATATGCAGGAATATTTTTATAACAAGATAACCATTATCCCTTAACTGTCTTTCAAATATGTTAATACTTTCCTTATTCTTCTTAGAATATTCAAAATACCAGCCTCTGTCAAAAAAAGCAATCTCCCCATTCTGCGGTATATCACACCAGAATCTGTTCATAAATGGTTTTCTTAGCTCTTCCTGGGTTGGCTTTGTTGTATTAAACATGCTTGAGCCTCTTGGGTCAAGATTAAGTATTGTCTTTCCAATAAGACTGCCCTTACCGGCCGCTCCCCAGCCTTCAAAAAGAACTATTACAGGAATATTATTCCTCTTTATCTCCTGCTGTAATACTGAAAGGCGTTCTCCTAATCTTTTAACCTCCGACTTAAGTGTATTCTTTATCTGATCTTTATTAACATCAGTATCTAAAATAACATTTTCTAACATAAACCCTCCCTGCTATATAAATTAATTACTCATTGCTAATTCTTGTATCGATATAATCTTCTATAAGCTTTAAAGTCTTATCAAATCCAAGCTTTGATACATTGACACACAAATCATAATTATCGGATAACCCCCATGTTTCTCCTGAATAATACTCATGATAGGAACTTCTTCTGTCATCTGTTTCCTTAACAATATTAGCAGCCTTACGCTCGGAATAGCCATGTTTTTCTGCTATATGCGCAATTCTTTTATCATCATCCCCCGTAAGGAATATTGATATCTTATCTTTTCTGTCTTTGAATGCATAATTACCACATCTTCCAAGGACTACGCAATCCTGACCATCAATAAGACTTGCAAGCGCCTTCTTTGGCTTATCATATAATACATCATCTTCTTCTGTTACAGATATTGTATACAACAATGTATTAACAGGGATCTCACCATAATAATCAGGATACTTATCATATATATCCTTTTCTTTTGCAAGCTCTGATATACGCTCCTTATCATAAAAAGGAATACCATATCTTTTCGCCAGTTCCTGACCCAGTGTATCTCCATAACAGCCACATTTTCTTGCTACTGTAATTATCATATCAAGCCTCATTTCTGCACAAATAATACATACTATAATTTATTCATGCCTGTTATTTTACAATTATCCTGTATGGCAATTATATGCTTGTAAGATTGACATGTCAATCTTACATATTTACTAAAATATTTTTATAGCTCAGTCTGAATTCCCCCTTCGTCTATATGGATGTGAAATAAATAATACTTATATGATAATTAATATATACATCACTTCTTACACTATTAGAAATTAACATCAATTTCAATCCCCTTGATATCTTCATTAATTATATTATTTTCTTTGATAAGCTTCTTAATATGCGCCTGTGCCTCACTTATATTAATATCACTCTGCTTCTTTAATGCCATATTCTGTTGAAGACTTTCTGTCTTATTGTCACCCTTTATAATATCTTCCTGGTCTTTTTGTTCTTCCTTCTTCTTATCAAGCTTATCCTGTTCATCCGCTTTCTTTATCTGCTCTTCTTTCTTCTCCTCGGCTTTCTTTGTATCATCATCAAGCTTATCCTTACCCTCAGCTATCAACATCCCCATTATCTCATCATTGACTGCCTGTGTTATCTTATCTGCCGTATTACCAGCTTTAACCATATCCTGTGACTTCGCCTGTTCCTTTTTTTCTTCAAGCATGGCTTCTGAAATAGCCATAAGGCTGCTGTCAATATTATCAATTTCCGACCGGAAATTCCCTTGAATACGGTTAAGACTGAGTGCTTTTTTCTGATAATCTGTCAGAGGAGTACTTTGCAGCTCTTTTAATCTTTTAATCTCATCATCTGAGAAATCATCATGCGATATAAAATTAACATTATTCTGATATTTTTCCAAGAGTTCAAGGTCTTTTTGCTCCTGTGAATCGTCTGTAATGCCATATTGCTCTTTTAATCCATTCTTTCGATTTTCAATATCATTTATATAATCTTTATATTCACTTTTCTTAGATATCTTTTCATTTCTTGTATTCTCCAGCTCATCAATAGAACCCTGTCTGGATTTATCATTATTCCATGCATTCTTAATAAGCTTCATTGCCCGCTTTCTTGCAAGCTGCCTTTTTTGTTCAATAAGCCTGCTTCTGTCTGCATTTATATTTAAGTCACCTGCAAATATTGTATCTGACCTTTTATTATTCTTTTTTCTTGATGAACCTGTATTCTTATCAGTATCAATGCCTCCTGCATTAATATTACCCGGACTTATTACTGAACTATTATCTGTTCCTCCTATTATCATATGTGTAATCTCCCCTGTTTTTGTATCAAATGGTCTGAATATTCCATTGATGTCAATTCTCATCTTTCACAATTAAATTCAGAAATATTTTCTAATCAGATTCTTTATATTCTTCATGTTATAATAATTAATTTATTATAATTATAATGAATAATCAAATTTTTGACCCACGTTCTTTTCTATATCGGAAATAACCGTATCACCTGAATACATCTGATTATACTGTTTTACTTTTTCAATTAATTCTTCAACTGATGATGCTGTAATTACAACCGTATCGTCCAAATCCTCTACATCTGATATACTGCTATCTGTCCTTTTGGATTCTTCAAGTTTTTCTTTGTTCTTCTTTTCTTCTGCTTTCTTGTCCTTAATCTTCTTGTCCTGCTTCTTTTTTTCGGCATTTTTTTCTATTCTTGCCTTCTGATCCTTAGATGACTTCTTAAGCACTGCAAAATAAGATGTTGTTCCATTATCATTAATCTGCATACCAAAACCTTTTACATTATCAGACTGTGATGAAAATGCACTCTTCATGGAAGATAACCCACTTGCAGCATTTGCAATAATTCCTTCATACTGCTTACGGTAATTCTCATCCTCTGCCATTCTTTCAATCTTTTCTTCATCAACCAGTACAACCATCTTAGATGGATTAGCATAGCCTGCTGCATTAGCCTTCGCCTGTTCTTTCATATCATTACTTACAAGCACAAAATCCATATTAGAATACTTCCTCTTAAGCTGTTCATAATACTTCGATGCCTTTTCACTTAACTTAGGATTGCCAACTGTCTTACCTGATGCATTATTCTTTTTTACATTTGATGTCTTCTTATCTGAATTGACATTCGATGTTGTCTGTGCATATGCTCCAATATTGTCCATTGTTCCTGATATACTACCACTCATAATACCTTATCCTCCGTTTCTAAATTAATATTTTTATCAATCTTTGTCTGTCAGCCATCATTTATAAATAATATCGGCATATTTCTTTGCAATCTTATTAGGATTTTCAGGAAAAGAAGCA
>URAI01000012.1 GCA_900545725.1 uncultured Eubacterium sp. | reverse complement strand
CAGTATAATCCTGATCCTCTCGATACACCATGGTCAGTTTCGATACTTTGCATAACAAAACACGAATACATTGGATAAGGACATTCCTTTAATCCAAATAACAATGCATACTTCATTTCTTCTTCTGTTTCAATTTCTTTATAACCATCTAAATACTTTTCATAACCTAATAATCTCTTTAAATCTTCATAAATATCTAAACTATAACAATCATCTACAAAATGATGTTCTTGTCTTAATTTATTTTTCATATCTTTTAAGTAATCATTTTCCCATTTTATTATTTTTTCAAAATCATTTTCTACCCAAATACGTAGTGTTTTATCATCAACAATTTGATCAATAGAAATAGCATATAACATTTGGAATAATTGATCTTCTGCTCTATTATTTGTATATGTTTTAAGAAAATGAATACTTAGTTCATAGTCTTTTTCTTCTAAAGAAATATCTTTTTGTTCATTCCATTTTTTTAATAATAAATAGATAAGGATTGATTTATCTTGTGGTAATTCATCAATTAATGATAATAAATAATAAACATATTGTAAATCTTTAATAGGTGTATTCATTGTTTGTATTTTTTTATAATTTAATACATGTTTTTTATGATCTTGATATTGAATAACAGGATAATGATTTTTAGGTTTTTTCTTATAAAAGTAATAAAGAATAATGAGCAGCAATGCAAATACAAATAGTAATTCCATAATGATCACTCCTTTAAATCATTATACCACAACATCAAAATAATAAAATTAATATAATAAAATTAATATAATATAAGCTGTTATATCCATCATCAGCCAGTATCCATACTATCGTATATGGTAAAACTATATTTTTAAACAATGATATTTTAAGAAACGAGGTTATATATGGACAATTCTTCTAATGATACTTACTCAACACAAAATAACGAAAATATCAAAAGCAGTACTTCCTCCACTGGTTCACCGGATGATAAATACCGTATTAAACCGGATATTAATAAGAACCGATTCAGAGCTAACAGCCGGTATTTTACAATCATGGTCTACTGCCTTGCATTTGTATTCTTCTCTATACTTATTTTTAAATTTATTGGTAATATGAATACTACACTCAGCTTTATAAGCAGCGCAATCAATACTATTTCACCATTTATTGTCGGAGCCTTTATAGCATTTGTATTATATCCTGCTGTAAAGTTCTTTTACAGAAAGATATTTACAGGCAGGCTTAACATCAAATCACAGAAAGCTGCCAAGATGTTATCTGTTTTATGTACTTATATAATTACGCTTGGAATTATTACCATTCTTCTTGTGTTCATAGTTCCACAGATATACAGCAGTCTTAGCGAAATTGCCAACCGTCTTCCGGTATGGTATAACAATGCACTTGACTTTATCAAAAACCTTGAACAACGCTATCCCGATGTTACATTTCTTGACTATGACTATATCAATAACAAGATAGAATCAGCACTGCCTCTTATTACTAATTATATTACCGGAATGATGAGCAGCCTGCTTCCTGTTATATTTACAACATCTATGGCAATTGTAAAGGGTCTGGTTAATTTTATTATTTCAATAATGGTATCTGTATATATGATATCCGACCATAAGAACCTGTTTTACCATGGCAAAAGACTTCTTTATTCTATTGTTCCTGTTAAAACAGCCGATACAGCAAGAAATATTGCAAGGGAAAGCGCCAATATATTTTCCGGTTTCATCATCGGAAAAGCAATTGATTCACTTATTATAGGAATAATCTGCTTCTTTGCAATGCTTATATTTAAGTTCCCATACGCAATGCTTATCAGTGTTATCGTCGGAATTACCAATATGATTCCATACTTTGGACCATACATTGGCGGTATTATAGGCGGCATTATAATCCTCATTGTCAATCCTATACAGGTTGTATTTTTTGCGATACTTATACTTGTATTACAACAGTTTGACGGATTATTCCTAGGTCCTAAGATTCTTGGTGAAAGCACCGGTCTTAGACCTTTATGGGTAATATTTGCAATTACTGTAGGTGGAAGCTTATGTGGTGTGCTTGGAATGTTCCTCGGTGTTCCTGTAGTCGCCGTAATCGGATATATACTTAATATAATAGTTGACCATTTCTTAAAGAAAAAGGATGTTACCGTAACGCCATATGATTCACCCGATGAAATGTAATATAAAGTAAAATATATCTCAGCCGGTGTTCAGTCTCCGACTGAGATATACGCTGTGCGGGAATTGCAGCGCCACTGATATAAAAAACCGGCAGGACTGTTTTTATCTATCGCATTTATCATATCTTACGCATATTATATGCATTACTTCATCCCACGCCCTGCAAAAATTGACAAATCTTCTGTTCCATGATTTCCTGTAATACATCTCACACATAAGCCTGTTACATCTGCAACAACACCTTCTCCATCTCATATATATTCTCTTTTTATTTTATAAATATGTCATCCATATCAAAATGTTACTGTTATCTTACAGCAATAAGCTTACATATCGGATTGCCTGCCGCAGAAAATCTCTCTTCATATTCTGTCATCACATTACCTTCACATAACTTTGCATCATTATGAAGGTCATATGTAACAGCACGAAGCTGCCAGCCTGCCTCTTTTACCTCTTCTACCGAAAAGTCAAAAAGTGGTCTGTTATCCGTCTTAAACTCAACCTGTCCGTCTTTTTTAAGTATAATATTGTATCTTTCAAAGAATTGTCTTGACGTAAGTCTTCTCTTGGCATGTCTGTCCTTAGGCCATGGATCTGAAAAATTAAGATATATTCTGTCTACCTCTCCCCTATCAAACACCTCGGTTATCGCCTCTGCATCCATTCTTATAAATCTCAGATTGGGAAGGTTAAGCTCATCCTGCTTCTCAACTGCCCTTAAGAGCACGCTGGAATACTTTTCAATTCCTACATAATTAATATC
Organism: uncultured Eubacterium sp.; assembly: GCA_900545725.1. Lineage (GTDB taxonomy): Bacteria > Bacillota > Clostridia > Lachnospirales > Lachnospiraceae > Lachnospira. Next base: position 36,037 of record URAI01000012.1, on the reverse strand, counting down.
AGGATTCAACTGTGCAAGTGTAGATACAAACCTTCCCTTACCCATTCCAATCTCGATACGCACAGGATTATCATTATTAAACACCTCACTCCATGTGCCTTTCATTCCTTCCGGTTCAGTAAATACATACTGGTTTTCAACCATAACCTCTCTTGCTCCGGGAACGTTTCTTAATCTCATATAAATCTCCATTCTTAAATTCAATGTTAATACTTAATCTGATAAATAATAGTCAATCTATATGATTATATATATATTTACAATATCATGCAAGGCAGTAATTACAGAATTTCATAATTAAATCTTTACAGCACTATTTCATTAATGTAAAATATATGTGCAATTTCATAAATTTAATAATAATAATTCTAATAAGAATAATTCTAAATAATAATTCTAATAAGAATAATATATTTATGACATCATAGCCGGTGGATTTTGACCCCGGCATTATATTTATAAATGTAACAAAAGTGACTAAGAACTGGAGATTAGGCTATTTGTTTCTGAGCAGAACAAATAGCCATTGATGGCAGAAGAAAAATCGCCTGTGCGAATTTTTCTTCGCCTCTTCGCAACAATGCTGCTCAGAAATGAGGATTAATATGAAAAATAAATTTATAAGAAAGATAATATCTCTTTCATTAATTATAACAAGCCTTACGGTTATCTCACCGGCTTTGACACAGACTGCTTATGCCGCTGCTATGTCTTCCGGTCAGACAGCCACGGCTGCGGCTGCTAACAACAATAACAATAACAATAACAATAATAATTCTAATATATGGCCTGAAGCCCCTTCAATAGTCTCAGGCAGTGCTATACTTATTGACGCTGATACCGGTGCAATTCTCTATCAGAAGGATGCGTATGAAAAATGTTATCCGGCAAGCACAACCAAGATTCTTACAGGACTTCTTACCATAGAAAACAGCCGCATGGATGATATTGTAACATTTTCATCCGCCGCCGCTAATTCTGTAACCTGGGAGGATGCCAGCTTAGGTACAAAAGCCGGGGAACAATATACTGTTGAGCAGTCCTTATACGGACTTTTATTATATTCAGCAAATGAGATAGCTTATGGACTTGCAGAACATGTTGCCGGTTCTCTTTCTGACTTTACAGATATGATGAATAAGAGAGCAAAAGAACTTGGTGCCAATAACTCACATTTTGCCAACGCCAGTGGTCTTTATAATCCCGACCATTATACGACTGCCTATGATATGGCTATGATTGCGAAAGGCTGCTATAATAATTCGACATTTGTAAGTATTGATTCTACTCCAACCTCTTATACTATTGGACCTACTAATCTTACAGGCACCAACCGTACATTTAAACACCGTCACCAGATGCTTGCCGGCCGCCCTTATTACTATGAATACTGTAAAGGTGGTAAAACAGGATATACTGATGAATCAGGATGTACACTTGTTACATTTGCCGAAAAAGACAATATGCGTCTTATATGCGTATGTTTTAAATCAGGAGATAACGAAAGATTTATAGATACGAGAACTTTATTTGACTGGGGCTTTGATAACTTCCAGAAAATAACAGTTTCGGGAGAAGCCATAAGCTCACTTTTTAGTAATTCCAACTACTATATGTCAGATGTATTTGGTAAGTATTCACTTTCATCTAATCTTAATGCCTCAACACTTACTATACCTCTGACATCTTCTGCCGGTGATATTAAGCTTAAGGTTGCAGATGACAGTAATATAACCACAGATAATAATTCATTTACAACAAATATCAACTTCACGCTGTCTGATAATATAGTCGGTTCAACCACACTGACACTTTCATCAGATGCAAATAACCATGCAGACAGCAAGCTTCCTTATCTTAGCAATGAAAGCAATGATAAGAACCTGTCACAAAAGAAATGTATTTCAATAAACATATGGATATTTATCGTTATTATTGCTATAATTGCCGTTGTAATATTTACATTAGTCAGAAGAAATGTTAAACAATACCACCGTTCTAGCAGTAAACGCAGTCTTCACTTTTAAATATAAATTTAAACTCTTAATATTTATAATAAGAAATGACAGTCTTACTTATATATTAAAGATATTCTATAGGTATCAGAAAAGTTTAAAACTGCCTGATACCTGTAAAAGAAGTTTTAATATATGTAAAACTGTCATTTACTTTATACACTGTATCCTCTGTTATTAACAGGATCATTGTATATCTCATTACTTCCGCCTGCACTTGAATATGTAAGACCTGCATAGACCTGTTGTACATTCTTTAATACCGGTCCCGAATCATCATCTTTACTAAGCTTGTTGAACGATTCCCTGAGCTTATTTAACATATTTCCAACTTTATCAAGTCCCTCATTATCCATCCTTGCAAGACATCTTATTAATATCTTATCTGCCTGCATATATAATACAAAAAGCTCATTTGCTATCTCATACTGCATATCAAGACCTGAACTTAATTCATCAATAACTCTCTTAACCTGTCTTATATTATTACAGAATCCAATCTTATCATCATCATTTAATGCCTGTATGGCATCCTTAAGATATTCCTGTGCCATGTCATACATAATTACAACCAGCTCAGTCTTAGATGCCTGTGATATTCTATATGAAAATGTCTTAATTGCTTCTTTATTCATAACAACTCCATTTCTTACCGGCTGCCAGCCCTATGTACTGTATTAATGACATTACGTTAAATAATGCAGAAGATTTACACCGGTTATTTCGCAAAATGCCAATGATACATTGCCCCGGCTTCTCTTATTACTGAAGAAGCTGTAATACGTTAGCCGGTCTTTGGTTAGCCTGTGAAAGAATTGATGTGGCTGCCTGTGAAAGAACATTCATTGACGTATACTCTGTCATCTCTTCTGACATATCTGTATCTATCATCTTAGATAAAGATGATGTAAGATTCTCAGAAGATATACTTAAATTGCTTATTGTATGTTCAAATCTGTTAGAATATGCACCCAGCTTTGATCTTGCTGCACTGGCAATACTCAGAGCTTTGTCCACTGTTGATATTGCCACACCTGCTGACATTCCTGTCATTACATTGATAGTATCAGTTCCAAGCGTATATGTATTAAGTGCCGGAATATCAAGCTTGATAACCTGATATTCGTTAGAGCCTATATGAATACTCATTGTACCTACATCTGTAACTTCCTGTACAACATCCTTTTTATCTGCTGATATTGCCTGTGACTTACTATTAGACTTATTGACATCATCAAATTTAGTTCCTGCTGATGTTCCTGTTACATCTGTAACAAACGTCTTATTATTAACATCCTTAACTGTTACTCTTGTTCCGCTGGTTGACATTACAGCACTATCTTCAAATCCAACTCTTTTACCATCTGCATCCTTTGTAAATTCAGCCTGTACGTCACTTCCATTAACAACATATCCATCATCTGTTGTAACATCATTATTAAGACCTAAAAGACCTGCAAGCTGTGTATTACTGCACTTAATGGTTAATGACTGTTCACTTCCATACTGATTTGTCATAATCATTAATCTTCCGCCTTCATAAGTTGTATTTGGAACATAACCTGCATATACGCTTCCATTTGCCTTAGTATCATTTTGTGCCGTCCCATCTGTAACAAATGCCTTGCCCCCAATTAAATCTGCTGCATCTACAAGCTTACCTATAATATCATCAAGTGTATCTCCCTCACTGATACTTACAGTATAACCATTAATATCAATGTTACCTGCCTGTTCCTTTGTAATCTTATCACCGGCTCCCATAGATATAGTATCTGCACCTGTCATTATAGCCTGTCTTGCATCGGCTGTTACTGTTATTCCGTAATTGCCTGCCACAAATCCGTCAGAACATTCCAGCTGATTGATACCCTCAATATTAGAATATACTCTTCTTGAAAGATTACCATTAATTAATGCCTGTGAGTTAAATTCAGTATCGTTGGATATTCTGTTAATCTCTTTATTGATATTATCAATCTCATCCTGGACAGCCTGTCTTTCTGATTCAGAATTAGTTCCATTAGCTGCCTGTACAGTAAGCTCCTTCATTCTTGAGATCATACTCTGAATCTCAGATATTGCACCCTCTGCTGTATTAATTACAGACACACCATCTGCCGCATTATTATCTGACTGTGAAAGTCCTTTAAGCTGTAAACGGAGCTTTTCGGAAATTGCACAGCCTGCCGGATCGTCTGCTGAACTGTTAATCTTATATCCTGATGAAAGTCGTCTTATTGACTGGTTAAGTCTGTCTTCTGCCTTCTGTAAAGAATTATTGGCAATAATCGCTGCTACATTAGTATTTATTCTCATCTAAATTACCACGCCTTTCTTAACTGTGATGTTATTATTAATTATATCGGTAAATTCACTAAATTGCTTTATGCCTGTTTTACCATACATTTATTTTTAGTTACAATTTATTTTCCGGACATCTTCATTATTATTAACTTTGATATCTTATATAACTTGTCTGAGGCAACACTTTCAGCCGCATTATCATATGTTACCCTCTTGATATTATCATTAATTCCTGTATTAATATTTACAGTGTCTATCTGCATCTTATTCTTTAATTCTTCTGACAGATTCTGTGCCCTGTCTTCAATAAGGGCAGTATCATCATTATCCGACAATATGTATATATCTGCTGATTTATTATTAATCTTTGCTTCAACAGATACATGACCCGACTTCTCATCATCAAATTCAACAGATATTCTTCCCTTATCAATATCATCCTGAATAAGTGTCAGATTGATTGTTCTTATATCATCACCTATCACTACAGGAATCTTATAATCATGTCTTAAATTCAGTCTGTAAATATATCCTATTTCTTTATTTGCATTTCTTAATGTTTCAATGGCATCTGCTGATGTCATATTATCATCTGCAACTGCTTCACTTAACCGTTTTTGTATATTCTGCTTTAAATTATCATATGCCTTATCTATGCTTTCACTATCTTTGAGACTATCGGTTATTTCCTTAAATATACCCGGCAATTCATCATCATAATCATTACCGTCTGTTTTGTTATCCCTGCCTGTTGTAAGCTTATTCTTAAGATTATTAAAGTAATCTGTCTGTGATACGTTAAATGCAGCCTGTATATTTCCTATTGTAACAGTCTCGTCTGCTCTCTCAAGTTCTCCTATTATATAATCTGTGTCCTGTTCATCATACCTTAAGCTTTCTATATATTTATCATATATATCACTGTAATACTCTGCTTCTTTATCAAAATCATAGCTTTCTGACACTGCTTCACAGAATCCTTCAACGCTTCGTGAATATATATCCTGATTGTTATTGACATCCTTTAATGTAAGCGGTGTAATCTTACCTGACGTCTGTTCAAACAGATTATTATAATAATCCGCATGTATCTTACTAATTCCTGTAGAGTCGTCAACAGCCGCCTGCATACCATATGCTTTTCTGCTCTTATATGCTGTATACAGATTGCCCATAGTAACCTGTGCATCCTGCTTTATAAGTGCTCCCACTGCCGCACCGGCATCCTTTGTAAATATATTTAACATCTTATATATTCCGATGAATTTTTCCCTGTCCTGTGAACTAATTCCATCTGTCTTATCAAGCTTGTATAAAAACAGACTATACTTTTCACTCTTTGACTCATCTGTTCCATTTATTTCATTCTGCTTTTGTATATACTCATTTAAGTCATTAATGTCATCCTTTAACGGATTGATATTGTCCTTAATCATATTAAGAACTGTCTGTGGCGTCATATTATTAATAAGACTGTTAAGCGTCTGATATACACTTTTTATATTGTCTACATTTTCAGTTGTCATATCCATTGAATTAAGTGCAAGTATCCTTATGGCATCTTTGTTTGCTGTCGTATTTTCAAGTCCTAACTCTTTAAGTATATCATCTGTGCTTGCCGCAACGGCTTTCTTAACTGAGTCACCAAGGTCCTGCCTTACCTGTGTACCGACAGACTCATATGTCTGACCTGCCTCTTTGAAACGCCTCTTAAGATTACTTCCCATCCCGGCAAAATCCTGTATTGTAACGGCTTTACTATCACTTTGTTCCTTAAGCACAGCCCCTATAAGCGCATCCGGTGAAGTACTTATATCATACATTGCACGTCTTACGCTAAGTGATGTCTGGTATAACTGTTGTGCCATCTGAATCTGACCCTGTTGCTGTACCAATACATTATCAGATATATTTACATATACAGAATTTTGTATATTGTTATCATTTACTCCAAAATTGTCTACATTTCCTACGCCTGCATATTCCTCTTCAAATATCTGCCTGTCATACTCATATAACTTATTAGTAAGCTCAGCTATTGGTGTAGTATTAAGATTAACTCCCTGTTTTACAAGAAATGCTCCTGCCTGTGCTGTCATTAACATACGAAGTTCCTGAAGCCGGTTGTAACAGCTGTATGTCTTATCACTTTCTGTCCCTGTATTATCCGTGTTATTCTGCATTATGCTTATACTGTAAGCCAGTGAATCTGCCCCATTATTACCGGCACTCTCTGACATATAATTATCCCATGCCTGATTAATATCTTTTAACGCCTGCTTTAAATTTCCAATACAGAATGTATCCTTATTATCAAGTACATTCTTAACATGTGCTGGTTCTGCTTTATTAATTACGTCAAGCGCTTCCATCACCTTATCCATAACACTGTCACTATCTGTAAGTGATACGCTTCCGGCATCACAGCCTGCTGCCATATTATCTACTATCCTGTCAATATAAGCCATACGCTCTCCCTCGTCTGATAGATCCGGAAGAGTCATATTATCAAGTTCATTCATAAACCTGAAACTGTCCGATGTCATAGGGATATCATTATTAAGCAAATCCTTTGCCATATTAAGTGTATCTTCATTAACTTCAAATCCTGCCTGACTGATGATATTTTCAATCTGAGGTCTTAACTGCTCAAATCCATTGTCTTTTCCACCATGGGGCAGATTATAAGAAATGTTATCCACATCCATCTTCTGAAATCCCGATATATGCTGTATTTTATACACATTGTCCACAGTAGGTGCCACATTACTTCTTACTATATTCTTCTTATCCTCACAGCTAAGTTTGGATAATCCCTCTGTCTTATCAAGTACTCCCTGTACGCTCCTGATATTTTCATCTGTAACAGGCATACCGGCACCGCTTAATCTTTGTGCGATTTCATTGGCATATCCGGCACTTCCGGCTACCTGCTCAATCTTATCCTTACTTATATTGGACGTATCAGCGACTGCTCCATCTGCATGCATTGCAAGCTCTATCTTAATCTTTTCTACAATATTAACACACTGCTGTGGTGTTGCATCTGTAAGATTAAAGCCCTCCTCATCCATTTTAACGGCATCAACTCCTGATAATCTTATAAACAGCGCCTTAAGGCTTGACTTCGCCGTATCTGCACTTATTTTTAACTGCTCTTTTATATCATCAGCTTCCTTTATAAGTGATGAATATGTATTATTATCAAGCTTATCCTTATCTTGCATTCCTCTTGTAACATATGCCGCTTTTTCTGTCTTAGCTGCTGCATATGCCCCTGTAATATTAATGGCTGTATTTCCATTACCTGTATTATCTTTTATATTAATAGATACACCTGAATTATTTTTATTATTCATTTCAGCTATATTCAAATTCATAAACTCTTAAATAACCTCCAATTTAAAAATGACGATACCTCGTAAATCTATATAAGGTATCGTCATTTATTTAAAAAATATTTATTCTAAATTAAAGTTCCTTTTTATCATCCAGTTCAGCCGCATTAAATTCATATACGCATATTCCGTATCTTGGAATATCTATAAGAAGTGACTGCTTATAGCCGTCACAATCCCCGGCTGCTGCTGTAAGCTGCTTCTTCTGATTACGCTCATCATTTCCAAGAACAAGCTTATATTTTCCCTTTGCCGGTACTCCGATTCGGAAATTATCCCTTTCTACCGGAGTAAAGTTAAGCACAAATAACAAATGCTTCTTTCCGTCCGGACTTACCCTTACAAATGAATATGTACTATTATCCTTATCATTGGCATTAATCCAGCGGAAGCCATCACCACTATAATCTGTTTCATACAGACATCTGTAATTCTTACCAAGCTTCATACACTTTCTTGTAAAATCCTGCATTTTCTTATGTTCTTCATCCTCAAGAAGATACCAGTCTAATGCCTTCTTTTCACTCCACTCATTCCACTGCCCAAATTCCTGTCCCATAAATAACAGTTTCTTACCGGGATGTCCACACATATAAGCATATGCAAGCTTAAGATTAGCAAACTTGTCCGACTTATCACCAGGCATCTTACCCAACATAGAACACTTAAGATGTACTACTTCATCATGTGATAATACAAGCACAAAATTCTCGCTGTATGCATACATAAGACTGAATGTAAGCTTGCTATGATTAAACTTTCTAAAATATGGATCCAGCTTCATATACTCCAGGAAATCATGCATCCAGCCCATATTCCACTTAAATGTAAATCCCAGACAATTACCATCATCAGGATCTCCGCTTACATTAGGCCATGCAGTAGACTCCTCTGCTATTGTAACTGCCTGTGGAAAACGCTTTCTCATCATTGAATTAAAATGCTTTAAAAATGACATAGCCTCAAGATTCCCATTATCACCATATTTGTTAGGAACCCATTCACCATCATTTCTTCCATAATCAAGATAAAGCATTGAGGCAACAGCATCAACTCTTAAACCATCTATATGGAACTTATCAACCCAGAACATTCCATTTGCAATAAGGAAATTAGATACTTCATTCTTGCCATAGTCAAATACCTTAGTTCCCCAGTCAGGATGTTCTCCCTTTCTTGGGTCAGCATATTCATATACACAGCTTCCGTCAAAATTGGCAAGGCCATGCGCATCCTTAGGAAAATGTGCCGGTACCCAGTCAAGAATAACTCCTATATTCCTGCTGTGCATATAATTAACGAAATACATGAAATCCTTCGGTGTTCCATATCTTGAAGTCGGTGCATAATAACCTGTAACCTGATATCCCCACGAGCCGTCAAACGGATGCTCTGCAATACCCATAAGCTCAATATATGTATATCCCATATTTTCTACATATGCAGCAAGCTGTGGAGCTATCTCTTTATAATTCATAAATCCGTCTTCTGTTCCATCCTCTTTTTTCTTCCATGAACCAAGATGACATTCATATATATTCATAGGTGCCTTTAAATGGTCTTCCTTCTTCTTATCTGCTATCCAGCCTGAATCAGTCCACTTAAAGCCCTCAAGATCTGTTATTATAGAGGCAGTCTCCGGTCTTAGCTGTGCATAATTGGCATATGGGTCAGCCTTATACAAAGCCTCGCCACTCTCTGATATAATCAGATATTTATACATCTGTCCTACTTTGGCATCTTCTATAAATAATTCATATACACCGCCATCAGATACCGGTTTCATATCATATCCATAAGCATTCCAGTTATTAAATTCCCCGACTACATATACATCCTTGGCTCTTGGTGCCCATACAACAAAATATACACCTTCCACTCCATTCTTTACAGCTTTATGTGCTCCCATCTTATTGTATATTTCATAATGTGTTCCCTGTCCGAATAAATATGTATCAACTTCTGTCATGAAAATCCCGGTAGTGTCTTTTTTTGCCATACCCACTCCCCCTTTACTTAATTTTTCCATTTACATACAGGTACATTAATTAATGACCTTTATTCATTTATTATATCATAACATTATTTAAAAAGGAACATTTTTAGTGTTTTTACCTCTAATATATGTTATACTAAAAAATGTTTCAGTAATCATAAGCAAAGGAGTATTTAATCATGATTTACTACTTAATCAGTTCCCAGTACATAAAGGAAATAACATTTTTAAGTGTTATTTTTGCTTTTGCCATTACATGTATTGCCATCGCTGCCGGTAAGAACATTCTTCCACGTGATGCAGGACGTGCATTTGCCATTAATGGCACTAAGTCAGTGGGAAAGCCACGAGGTGCCGGTATAATCTTTATACTCACATTTACAATCTCATGTGCTATTTTTATCAATCTTAATTCAGAGATAATAATATATCTCATACTTACACTTGCAGCAATGTTAAGCGGATATTTAGATGACAGCTCATCTTCTCCGTGGGGGAACTTAAAGAAGGGACTAATAGACTTTGCTATTGCAATTATGTCTGCGGTAACATACCTTCATTACAATCCTAATACATTTGACATCGCATTATTTAATGTAACTGTAACCTTAAATCCTGTTATTTATGGAATACTTATTGTTATTCTTATATGGGTAAGCATTAATGTTACTAACTGCTCTGACGGCGTTGACGGTCTTTGCGGCACATTATCAGTAGTAACACTTTCAACTGCCTATATATTATTCAGAATATTTAATATCGAACCATATTTCAGCCACACAATACTGCTTATGATAGTATGTATACTGGGTTATCTGTGGTTTAATGCATCTCCTAGCAGGCTTCTTATGGGTGATGCCGGTTCAAGAGCCATTGGTGTATTCATTGCATTTGCTTTCTTAAAGCTTCACCATCCGCTCTTATATATTCCTGTTGCAATTATAATAATTCTCGATGGAGGTCTTGGACTTATCAAGGTATCCTTTAAAAGATTCCTGCATATCAGTCTTATGAAAAATATAAGAACTCCAATCCATGACCACATGAGAAAAAACAAGGAATGGTCAGATTCACAGGTAGTATTCAGATTTGCAATTATCCAGATAGTTATAGGTCTGGCTGTTATATATGCAATTATGTAACGTATATTTTAAAAAAGCTGTTGCATTAAGAAGATTTCATTTCTCTTAATACAACAGCTATTTTAGTATATACTCTTTTGTGTTTTATATTAAAGCTCTTATCATTCACTGTAAGAAACCTTATTGTTTACACCGGCATTCTTCTTAGCTTCCTTTTCCGCCTTAGCTTTCATGCGCCTGTGAAGCCTTTCTTTTTCCTGCTTCTTTTTTATCTTTTCAGCCCCATACCGGTCCGTACATTTTAATATCTTAACTATATAATACAATCCATTATCTGCCTGCTTGGACTTAAACCGCCCCTTAATAAGACCATGCTTCTCACACTCAAAAAGACCATAATAAGACTTTCCATTAGTGGCAAACCATTTAATATGCTTTTTCATACTCTTTTTGCACTTAAAGCACTTACATGAACGTACTTCCCTGTCTGCTACAGCCTGCTCCCTTGTCTCAAAACCTTTTGATATAAACTTACCATAATCTCCAAAGTCAAGATGTATCTCCTCTTTACGATTAGCTGGTATCTTAAATGTATCAACACTATAATACTTTCCCGCCCTGTCCATATCAAGATATTTAATAATCTTTGCCGTGTATCTTGCATCATTAACAGCCCTGTGATACTCCTCACCGGCTTTGATACCGAGCTGGTCTATAGCATGTTCAAGCGTTATCCTTGTCTTTCCATCCGAATAACATATACTGAAAAGCTTCTGCAGGTCATAATATAAAAATGGCTGAGGAAATCCGGCATCAATTCCATAATGCTTCATATTTCTCTGTAATTCTGTTAAATCCATGCTTCCCCATGTACAAATAATATAATCATATCCACACCATTCTAAAAAATCTGCTGCAACACGTTCAAAATCTTCTCCATCTTCAAGCAGCTCCTCCATGGTAACACCTACAACCTCCTCCACCTTGGAATGAAGCTGCATATATACCTTAGGTCTTATATTCTTATTAAATTCTCCAATTATATTATATTTTTCATCAAGCTTGACAGCACCCATCTGAATAATCTCAAATGGAATATCTTCCACTGTATTTTTCTTGCCTGACGGACTCTGATTCCATTCAAGATCAAGTACTATATAATTCATATATCCTCCAAATATTACAAAAGCCAAAAAACGGTGCCTTCAACAATTATAATATAATTCTCTTAATTACACAAAATATATTATAGCGTGTCTGCATATGTATGTCGATATTTTTTTACTGCCATTGATATTTTAGTAAATTGCTTGTATATCTATTTTAAATATTCTCTTAAAATCATATTCAGCCTGTTGAAATCAAGTGGCTTAGCTATGTGCTCATTCATTCCGGTATTCTTAGCCATCTGCACATCCTCAGCAAACGCATTGGCTGTCATCGCAACAATCGGAATACTTCCACGTTTCCCAGAAAGTGTCCTTATTGCTGCAGTAGTTTCATATCCATTCATAACTGGCATCTGTATATCCATAAATACAAGATTATACCAGTCCTCCGGAAACTTCTCTATCTTATCGACTGCCTCTTTACCATTTTCCGCCGTATCAATCCTAACGCCTGTCATTCCCACAATCTCTACCGCTATCTCACGGTTCAGATCATTATCTTCTACAATTAATACTCTCTTATCTGAATAATCTGCTTCCTCAAAACCTTTAAGATAATCCTTAGCTGACCTTTCAGGCCTGCCGCTTACTACATCTTTTAAAGTAGCTGCAAGCCTTGACCTGAACAGCGGTTTGGTAATAAATGCATCTACACCTGCTCTTCTTGCTTCATCTTCTATTTCGCTATAGTCATAAGAAGTAAGAACAATAATTGTAATATCCTTACCTAATCTCTTACGGATGCGTCTGGCAGCTTCTATACCATCCATATCAGGAAGCTTCCAGTCCATAATAATTGCAAAATAATCATCATGCATTTCATGTCTTTTAAATGTCTTAGTAACCGCAGCTTCTCCTGACGTTACCCACTCGCCTACAATTCCAATCTCCTTTAGGGTCTCCACAGTACTTTCACAGCATATAATATCATCATCCACCACAAGCACCGGCAAATTCATAAGCTCTTTAATATCATCGGTCTCTTTATTTTGCAATTTCAAATAAATGGTAACAGAAATTCTGGTTCCATTATCCAGCGAACTTACAACCTTAATATCACCATTCATCATATTTACAATATTTTTTGTAATAGCCATTCCAAGACCGGTTCCCTGAACCTTAGTAGTCCTGCCATCATCAGCCCTTGTAAATGGCTGGAACATTATCTTTTGAAATTCTTCATCCATTCCGATTCCATTATCTTCAATAACAAATTCATAACAGCCAAGACCGGTCTGTGCATTTACCTTTTCTTCTATTGAAAATATAATATTGCCGCCATCCGGTGTATACTTGATGGCATTACTCATAAGATTAGTAAATATCTGCTGTATCCGTAACGTATCACCACACACATCCTCATGCTCAATATTTTTCACATGAACCTCAAGCTTGTGTTTATGCTGATCCATCCCCGGCTTTACAAGCGTAACAAGATTGTCAACAAGCTCTGAAAGATTAAATTCCTCTTCCACCAATGACACCCTTCCGCTCTCTATTCGTGCCATATCAAGCACTTCATTAATAAGCCCTAACAGATGCCGGCTTGCTGTTGTAATCTTACTTAAACATTCAATAACCTTATCCTGATGTTTAATATTAGCTCCTGCAATCGCAGTGAGTCCTACAATCGCATTCATCGGTGTTCTTATATCATGTGACATGTTAGTAAGAAATTCTGTCTTAGCCCTGTTTGCTCTCTCTGCTGCCTGATATGCATCCTTTAATGCCTTCCTTGATATTATCTCCTGCTGTTTTTCCTGTGTTACATCAATAGAGATCCAAAGAATTTTTGTTAAAATATCATCTTTCCATTCCAATGGAATAATTGTTGAACTCCTGTATTCATCTTCCTCTTTCATACAGTATTCAAATTTATAAATATCGCGATCGCTTTTTATATTATCCCGTATATTTTCCACAGCAAGAATAGATTTCATAGATTCTGATGGCTCTAACATCATAAATCTGTCTGTTACCATATTAACAAGTTCACTATACTTTCCATGCGGTGGATATCCACCCTTTACCTTAATATATGAATATTCATAGCTGTCATTTTCAAAATCACATATTGCAAAATGGTCAACAAGTTGTGTCACACTCTGGATAAGATGTCCCATTGCTTCATTATCCGCCGATATCTGTTCCTGTATCCTTGCCTCTCTTTTGGCATCTGTAATATCACGAAGAAAGATAATAGCATATTGTGACTGCTGCTTTTCACCACGGAGTATAACATTGCGTACCCAGCGTTTTTCCTGATTAAATATAATACAGCACTCAAGACTTAATTCACCATCTACCTCTTTAAGTCTTCTTTGTACATGCTCACGGTTATAAAATCTCCTTACTTCTTTCTTATATTCTTCGCATACATAATTCCCGATATAATATTCTATAAGCTCATCCCATGTATTATACTTTTGCAAATTATCTATAAAAACAGCATCATTTTTCATTGAATCAAAAGTATTGTCTTTAAGATTAACATAATACTCACAAAGATTAGTCTTTGTAAATGCATTATGAAATGCTTCCGCTTTCTTCCTTTGTAACTGTGCTTCTTTTTCATCATCAATGTTTACAAATATACCTGTAATCCTTCTTGCGGTTCCATCTGTTCTTCTTATAATCTCAGCACTGGCACGAAACCAGCTATATGAACCATCACTTACCTTAAGCCGATACTCAACATCATACTTTTTCTTATTAGTCTTATCTTTGATTGCAGCATACAGACTGTTAAATGTCTTTTTCTTATCGTCAGGATGTAATAAATCCGACCATGACCCAAGCAGGTTAGGAAAATCAAGAATGTCCCTGTACCCTAACATCTTTCTGAATGTGTGACTCCAATGTACATCACTGATGTTGCCATTATCATCACAGTCCATATACCAGAAGCCCGACTTTAATACTTCATTAATAAGTGTAATATTCTCATGCTCCCAGTCTACCCTTATTGCCATTATCCAGATTGGTGTTCCATTATTGTCTACAGAATCCTTTTTAAATATCTTAACAGTTAATGGTGTTCCATCAAAGGTAAGCATATTTCCCTCTCCAAGTCCATGAATATCTGTGAAGCGGTCTTTATCTAAAAAACTTACATTTTCTCCAAAAAACAATGTTCTTAATGATCCTTGCGTAAATTCTTCAAACTGCTTAAAACTATATCCAAGGTTAAATAACAAAAAATCACTTACAGATAAAATTGTCAGGTCATCATCATAATAACCGGCAATAATACCGACTGCACCATTATTATTGATTACCTCTTTAATCGTCTTTAATGCCTTATCACCTATCAAAGACGAATTGCTTATATTACCTATCTCCTCCCGGGATTTATAACACTCCATACATTCTCCATTCCATTAATCCTGCACGAGCTTCAAAGCTAATGCTATCTATACTTCCAATTGATAAAATTATATTATTAAAATAAAATAAGTGATAGCAGGTATAAAGAACAATATAATACTATCTCTACCTATTATCACTTATTATTATCATCCATCAAAATGTGAGTGTTCCCTGCGGGAATCGAACCCGCAACTACAGCTTAGGAGGCTATTGTTATATCCATTTAACTAAGGAAACATATTATACAAAACATCCATATAACATCAACATTATAATATTATCATATATAATAAAATCGGTCAATAACCACATTAATCATTTTTTTGCCGTATGACTCCATTAATCATTTTTATACCATAACCACATTTGTCCCATTTTTATTCCAAAGTGAAAAGTCTGCTTCCACACCAGTGCAGCTATTTTTAAATATAACTAAATACGCCAATAAACTACATTTATCCAATTTACATAAACAAAAACAGATAGCAATAACTCTCTCTGGTTATCACTATCTGTTCATTCATTAACAGTTAATACATTAACAATTAATACATTAACAGTTAATATATTAACGTAAGCAACAAAATATCACTTTGCTCCTGTATTATTCTTTCATATTATAATATGTGAACTACCCATTGTCTAAAGCCAGTGGGCTTCCTGCTTCATAGACCTCGCAACCTACTATCTCCACAGGCTTCAATACAATTCTTAACTATAATGTAAACTTCTCAATTGCTTCCTTAAGTGACATAGCAATCTCATCAAGCTCTACTGTACACTGATTTAAGTTCTGCATTGTAGCATTAACCTCTTCGGCAGATGCTGTAACCTCTTCTGATGCTGCTGCTGTCTCTGTTGAAATTGTAGCAACCTCTTCCATTCTCTTAACAACTTCAACTCTGCTGTCATCCATCTGTGCATTAAGATTTTCAATATTATGAAGTCCCTGAGTAAGTTCATCAATAGATTCTGAAATATTATTAAATAATTCTTTAGCATCCTGAATTGACTTATTCTGCTCCATAATAATCTCATCAGATTCATCAAGTGTCTTTTCAACTAATGTAGACTTATCAGATATCTCACTTACAATCTTAATAATCTCATCTGTAGACTGCTGTGACTGTTCGGCAAGCTTTCTTATCTGGTCAGCAACAACTGCAAAGCCTCTTCCGCTCTCACCGGCTCTTGCTGCCTCAATACTTGCATTCAAAGAGAGCATATTAGTTTCTTCTGTAATCTCTGTAATAGCATTCGATATAAAATTAATCTTATCAATACTGCTAATCATCTCATTGACAACATTCTTAGAAAGCTTAGAATTGTCAATTGACTTCTGTCCCTTTCCAATAAGGTTATCAACTATATTAATACCTTCATTACTAAGCTTCTGTGTCTGTGCTGATTTATTATTAATATCACCAACATAAGTTCTTGTCTCATGCAGCTTCTGCGCAAGCTTTTCAACCTCATCACTTGCCTTATTAGTACTCTCTGCCTGTCCTGCTGCACCGATTGATACGCTCTGGATGGCTTCTGATACCTGATTAGTTGTCTCTGTTGTTGTCTTTGAAATATCTGATATATTACCTGATGCCTTAATAATAACACTTGAACGTTCTTCTACATTCTTAATAAGCCCTGCAACATTATCAACCATCTCATTAAAGCTTGTCTCAAGCAAACCAAATTCGTCCTTTTTCTTAACTTCAATTCTCTTAGAGAAATCTCCCTTAGATACAGCATGCATAACTGTATTAATTCTCTTGATTTCCTTAGTAAATATAATTGAAACAAATAAAGCTATAATGATACCGATAATAAATGCTGCAACAGCAGAAGTCAGCGTTGCATTTGTTATTTTATCAGTAACATTAGTAATCTCACTGTTACCAACTATACCAACAAGCGACCAGCCTGTAACTTCATCTCTTACAACTGATACTGTTAACGGTGTTCCATCAATTCTTTCTGTATATGTACTCACCACATTCTTCTTATCATCTGATAATGCTTTAAAGTCACTCCAGAACTTAGCACTGCTTACAGAACCTGAAAATGACTTGTCATCATTATTATCTACAAGAATATCACCATTTTCATCTACAAGAAGAACATAACCTGTATTAAGAAGACCTATGTTATTAACATATTCCTCTATCTCACTGAAGTTAATATCCATAGCAACAACGCCATAATTGACATTATCAATCTTGACATCCTGTGAAACAGTTATAATCTTATTGCCAGTCTTAGTATCTGTATATGGCTTAGTATAATATGAGAAAATTCCATCTCTTGATGTAAGTCCCTGACATGATTTATACCAGTCCTGACTGGTATTATTAACATTTCTCGCAAAATCCTTCTTATTACCGACCTTGCCTGTATCAGGATTAGGCTCTGTCCAGCCTGATATCAAATAACCTTTGGCAGTAGAATAATATGCCCTTACAGCTCCATCTGTTACCTTAACTGATGCTATAAGTGCATCCTGGATGGTTGTTACATTATTATCAAAGTCACCCCTATCCTCAAGATGCTTAACCTCGTCTTTTCTCGTTACAAGATCCACCGGCTGGCTTAAATTCTTAAGGTAATTTCTGAAACCTTTCTGTGTTTCTGTAAGTGTCTGTCCACTTGTAATATTAATGTTGCTCTCCTGCGTTGTCTTTGTAGTATTAATTGCCTCAAACGCAAGAATCAGTGTAGGTATCATTATTGCAATAACAAAACTGATAACTAACTGTACTCCTATTCCTCTTAATTTGTGCTTCATATTTTCCTCCACTTTCTCCTATAAATTATATCATAAGAACCTTTAGTATTATAATTCACATTATGTCTCAACAAATACACCATAAGTTCCTATAAACGCTAATCAACTACTGGAACTTAACATTTCCCTGCAGCCATATCTGTCCCTTAAATCTCCTGCCTTCTGCGGGTTGTCCCATAACACTTTTTTTACTTACTGCCATCGTAAACACTATATTATTACATTCCAGATTCATAATATAAATATCCTCACCTGTAAATTCATTATGTTCCAATGACACTGACAGAATCTCTCCTACAACAGAATACTGGTCACACTCAACACCACATGGCATGAAAGTCGAATCTACTATAGTAAATATATCTTCGTGCTGTACTCTGTCAGAAAGCTTTGTATATGTATCTATATCGTCTATTGTAAGACTTTCTATAGCGCTCTCATCACCTTTTTTGGCCGCAGCTATAAGATTAATTCTCTTTTTCTCTTCTTCAAGCTGCTTCTCCTTATTATACATATCTTTCTTAAGCGGAAAAAGTATCATCCCACCTAATGACAATGCCGTAAGCGATACTCTCCTGTTCTCAAGCGGCTTCTTTGATATTGTATTTTTCCTGTCCGGATTAAATATATTATTACCAGAATTGTTATTCTTATCAGATTGTTTTAATCCTGTTATATATTCCAGGTAATCCATAACATTCTGAAGATAAAATATAATAGTCACTCCGGTCTTTTTTTCATCACATACTACCGCATATGATTCTTTATCAAGATGTCTTTCCACTGTAAGCTCATCATAATCTGTTATTGTATTTCCAATAACAAATGGAAAATAATATTCATATATAAAACTGCCGTTCTCATACCGTCCAAAAATATATAATCCGCAAGACTTACTTATTCTTAATACTATTACCCCTCTTTGTAATGCATTATTAGATAATACAAATCCCTCCTCTGTGCAACCCCTGATTCCAGCCTTAATGAACTTCGCCTCACCCTCAGAGTCCATATTACTAAAACCAAGCGCCTGTAAATATATATTCATAACTACCTCAATTCCTGATACCGGCTTACAGCCGCCTATGATATTCGCACACCGGTCTATTGTACACTTTCGTTATCTTAATGTAAATATATAATTCTTTTTATTTTATGTATAATGCTTATCACTATAATATATCTATAATAAATACAGTAAGGTACTTCAAAAGGTCCTTTTCCACATATTCAGTATATGGACTTCCATCTGAATGTCGTACCATCTTCATAACCGGTCTGTCTGCTACATCCTTATTCTGTCTTATAACTTCACCGACTTCATTCTCATTAGTAAGCACCTGCATCCCTACCGGATAAACCGCAACAGATTCAAGCAGCTTCTTTACAATAGCACCATCATATTCCCGTTCAGCATGTACTTTCATATATTCGATTGCCTGATACATCTTAAGCTGCTTATTTCCAATTCCGCTTATCAATGAATCAAATTCATCACATACAGAAACAATTCGTATCTCCATCTTAATCTTAGAGCCATTATGCTGGAATGGAAATCCTGTTCCATCAATATTCTCATGGTGAAGAAGTATAATTTCCTTAGATATATCAGAAATCCAGTTCTCATCCTGTATAGAGCTGTACCCGTATATCGTATGTTTCTTATATTCCAGCTCATCCTTCGGAGATAATTCATCCTCACTAACATCAATATACGGTGCCTGTATATACTTAAGACCAATATCATGCAATATAGCTCCCATTGCAATATTCTTAACCTGCTTCTTTGTCATCTTAAGCTTTAAAGCCATAACAGTAGAAAGCGAACACACATTAATACAATGAGTATACAGATCTGTACTTATATTTCTTATTTCCGTCATGCTGTTAATAACATCCGGATCAGATATAACACTGTCAATAATCTCCTCGGCAGCCTCTCCTATTATACTAAGGTCACTGTTTCTCTTATATATATGCCTGTCAAGAACCTTTCCGACTATCTCCTGTGTCCTGTTAATCGTCTCGTCTATATTAAATATATGTCTTGTACCATCAGCAGTTGTATTAGCAATATCGTCTTTAACATATACAAGAAGCTGATTATGTTCCTTTAACTTATCTATGTATTCCTGCTTTAAAATAGTATCTGATTGTATAAGCACAACATTGGACTCTGTTATTACAGGCACAGCAAGTATCTCTGTTCCTTTTAAATCATCAACAAAAACTTCTTTCATAACAATTCCACTCTCCATTACTACTGTCAAACTGAGATTACCCACACATAATAAATTATATCTATAACATACCACATTCACATTATATTTTCAAATATTAAATAAGTTTCATATATAATTTCACATCGCATATATAATTGATAATTAATTGTGTATAACCGCAATATATTAATTAGGATATTAAATCAGCTTAAACATTCGTTAATTTTTTATCAATCTATTGACAACAGATTAATCATAATATATACTGTAGATGTTTGTTAATAATTTATCAATCAAGAGTTATATTGCCGCACTTGCGGCGGAATGGAGGATTTATATGACTGAAAATAATGCTGAACTTGAATTTACTGTTGATTCTGTAGAATCTCTTGAAAAAAGAATTAATCAGGTAAGAGAGGCAGTAAAAATATTCTCAACTTATTCACAGGAGCAGGTAGACAAAATATTTACTGCTGCCGCACTTGCAGCTAATAAGGCAAGAATAAGCCTTGCAAAGGATGCCGTAGAAGAGACCGGCATGGGTATTGTTGAAGATAAAGTTATAAAGAACCATTATGCTTCTGAATACATCTACAATGCTTACCGTGATACTAAGACCTGTGGAGTTATTGAAGAAGATAAGGCATTTGGTATTACTAAAATCGCTGAGCCTATCGGCGTTGTTGCTGCTGTTATTCCTACTACCAATCCTACATCTACAGCAATATTTAAGACATTAATAAGTCTTAAGACACGTAACGGTATTATTATCAGTCCACATCCTCGTGCTAAAAAATGTACTATAGATGCTGCAAAGGTTGTTCTTAATGCTGCTGTTGCAGCCGGTGCACCTGCTGGAATTATAGGCTGGATTGATGTTCCATCACTTGAACTTACTAACACTCTTATGAAAGAAGCTGATATTATCCTTGCAACAGGTGGTCCTGGCATGGTTAAAGCCGCTTACTCATCAGGCAAACCGGCTCTTGGTGTAGGTGCCGGCAATACTCCGGCCATCATTGATGAATCAGCAGATGTAATACTTGCAGTTAATTCTATTATACATTCAAAGACATTTGATAATGGTATGATATGTGCCTCTGAGCAGTCAGTTATTGTTGATAAGAAAGTATACAAGGCTGTTAAAGAAGAATTTACAAAAAGAGGCTGTCATTTCCTTACTAAGTCAGAGTTAGATAAAGTCAGAAAGACTATTTTAATAAATGGTTCATTAAATGCAAAGATTGTTGGTCAGAGTGCTTATAATATCGGTAAATTATCAGGTATTACCGTTCCTGAAACCACTAAGATTCTTATAGGTGAAGTAACAAGCGTTGACCTTTCAGAGGAATTTGCACATGAGAAGTTATCACCGGTTCTTGCCATGTATAAAGCAGATAACTTCGAGGATGCTGTGGATAAAGCATCTCATTTAATTGCTGATGGTGGATATGGTCATACTTCTTCTCTCTATATTAATATTGAACCTAATCAGGATAAGATTGCTATATTCCGTGAAGCTATGAAGACATGCCGAATCCTTATTAACACTCCTTCTTCACAGGGTGGTATCGGCGATTTATACAATTTTAAGATGACTCCTTCACTTACACTTGGCTGCGGCTCATGGGGCGGTAATTCCGTATCAGAAAATGTAGGTGTTAAGCATCTTATTAATATTAAAACTGTTGCTGAAAGGAGAGAAAATATGTTGTGGTTCCGAGCCCCTGAAAAGGTATACTTTAAGAAAGGCTGTCTTCCTGTTGCTCTCGATGAGCTTGGCAGAGTAATGCATAAGAAGAAAGTATTTATCGTAACAGACCAGTTCTTATATAAGAACGGTTATACCAAGTGTGTTACTGATAAATTAGTCGAACTTGGAATAATGCATACAACCTTCTATGATGTAGAGCCAGACCCTACATTAAAATCAGCAACCGAGGGTTCTAAGCAGATGAAACTTTTTGAACCTGACTGCATTATAGCTATCGGTGGTGGTTCTGCTATGGATGCCGCTAAGATTATGTGGGTAATGTATGAACATCCTGAAGTAGACTTTATGGATATGGCAATGCGTTTCATGGATATCAGGAAACGTATATATACATTCCCTAAGATGGGTGAGAAGGCTTACTTTATAGCTATTCCTACATCATCAGGTACAGGTTCTGAGGTTACACCATTTGCAGTTATTACCGATCAGAATTCAGGAATTAAATATCCTCTTGCCGATTATGAACTTCTTCCTAAGATGGCTATTGTAGATGCCGATCTTATGATGAACCAGCCAAAGGGACTTACAGCTTCATCAGGTATTGATGCACTTTCACATGCACTTGAAGCTTATGCTTCTGTTATGGCTACAGATTACACAGATGGTCTTGCGCTTAAGGCAATGAAGAATATATTTGAATATCTGCCTGCTGCATATAATAATGGACCACATGATGCTAAAGCCCGTGAACAGATGGCTGCTGCCTCTACTATGGCAGGTATGGCATTTGCAAATGCTTTCCTCGGTGTGTGTCATTCAATGGCTCATAAGTTAGGTGCTTTCCATCATATACAGCATGGTATTGCCAACGCACTTTTCTTAACAGATGTTATGCGATTTAATGCTGCTGAAGTTCCTGCCAAGATGGGCACATTCCCTCAGTATCAATATCCTCATTGCAAGGAACGTTATGTTGAATGTGCTAAGTTCGTAGGCATTACAGGCAAAGATGACGATGAGATATTCGAGAATTTCTTACAGGCTATTGAAGACTTAAAGAATGCTGTAGGTATCAAGCCTACCATTAAGGATTACGGCGTTGAAGAAAAAGATTTCCTTGCCACATTGGATGAAATGGTTGAAAATGCATTTGATGACCAGTGTACAGGTGCCAACCCAAGATATCCTCTTATGAGTGAGATTAAGGCAATGTATCTTAAGGCATATTATGGAAAGCCTGTAGAATTTGACAAATAACATGTTATTTATATTTAACACAGATATTATCTACCAGTTGCTCTGCAATCCCCGTGGATGTATATCTTAGTCTGAGATATACATCCATACATTGTACCGGAGCAGTTTAATAATTTATTTATAGTAAGAAAGGGGTATTTCATGAAAGAATGTATTGCAAATAATAATAAGAAATCCGTTTATATTGAGAACGGTAAAGCAATGAAGGTCTTTGACACTGATTATAGCAAATCAGATGTATTATACGAAGCACTTAATACAGCAAGGGTAGAGGATGCCGGAGTTAATATTCCAAAGCTTATCAGCGTATCTGTTGAAGATGGCAAATGGATTATAACAAGTGAATATAAGGATGGTGTGACTCTTACTGAATTGCTTAAGTCTCATCCTGAAAAGACAGATGACTATATCAATGCATTTGTCGATTATCAGATTGATTTTGAAAAGAAGAGCAATCCTTTATTATTAAAATTAAAGGATAAATTAAAAAGACAGATTGACTCACTTAAGGATACAATTGACAGCTCTACTATTTTTGAATTATCTACAAGACTTGAATCTATGCCTAAGCATACTAAGCTGTGCCACGGTGATTATTGTCCTGATAATGTCATAGTCAAGACTGATAACAATGGCAATATTACTGATATAACAGCCGTTGACTGGGTTCATGCAACCCAGGGTAATGCCAGTGCTGATGTAGCCAATACTTATCTTCTTCTTAAGCTTGTAGACGATTCCATTGCTGAAAAATATATGCAGACCTTCTGCAATAAGACTAATACTAAAAAAGACTATGTTACAAGCTGGGTGCCTATTGTAGCGGCTGCAAGACTTACTAAGAATAACCCTGCTGAAAAAGAGCTTCTTGAAAAATGGATTGACATTGTTGAGTTCCAGTAATATCTTTAAGATTCATTCTATAACTGAATAATACTTTATTAAAATAACAATCTATTTAAAAAGGGAAGAGACTGGCAAAATTTAATCTGCAGTCTCTTCCCTTCTCTTATAACCATAAATGAACAGATACATATTTGTGCAATATTTTAAATATTATCACAATTCTATTACTAGATAATGTCAAACTATGCTATTTCTGTCTTATAATATATCAATCTATTATAGGTATATATGCCTGATAAATTTATATATCAATATCTTTCCCAACATAATACATCCCTTTTATATACATCCTTTTTATATACATTCCTTATATATATCCCTTATATATATATTCCTTTTATATACATCCTTTTTATATAATTCTAATGTATGACTTTACAAAAAATTAAATTTTTATGTCACGTTTTTTTATTTTATTTGTTATATATTATAGAACGTTCAAAAACTGCAATTATTTTACCGTGTAACACAATATCTGATTTATGATATATTACTTACTCAATTATTATACGAAATATAAAAATTAATCCGGCATACAAAGTATCACATTCTGCCTAAGTATTTTTATATTATTTTATACATTGCATCAAATTAAGTTTATTTTAAATAAAATTAAAAAAATAATGATATTTGTAATAAATCTTATTTTATTAAATAACCCGATAAGTTAATTTGAATTATAACAACAAGTTAGTATATTATATATAGATAATCGTCAGTACAGATATAATAATTACAGTATCACTTCAGAGGGGAGATGATTACAATTAAAATTAAGTTATCCAACCGACAGAAATTAGAAAAGCTCTATGTCATATATGAAAATAAAATGTATGCATTAGCTTATTCCATATTACACAATAAAGCCCAGGCTGAGGATATAGTACACGACTCATTTGTTAAGCTTACTGATTATCTTGATAAAATAAAAGACCCTGATGATGCCCGTACTAAAGCACTTGTTTTAAAGATTGTAAAAAACAATGCTATCAATAGATATCATAAAAACCAGCGTGAAGCATGGCTTTATGATTTTAACGATAAGGACGATATCGCAGACCCACATGACGTTATTGATAAAAAGCTTACAGAGATTAATAACTGTACAATTCTTACCGAAGCCGCAAAGGACATGCCTGACATTTATAAAGAAGTCATCCGCATGCGTTGTTATATGGAGCTTTCTACAAGGGAAATTGCAGATATTACAGGTCTTGATACTGCAACAATCAGAAAAAGATATGAACGTGCCAAAAAATATTTATATGACCATATTATTGATAAAGGAGGTCTAACTTATGAAAAAGAAAAATCACAATTCTATGCACAGCTTAGGTAAACAGCTTGAGCTTGAAGAATTTATGAATAACAATGAACAACATACATTTTCAGAAAAATATCTTAATAATAAAGCCGCACTTTTAGAGTCTATCGATAAAAAGGATAAATTAAAAAGAATACACAACAAGAAATTTATTGCAGCCGCTGCCGCAGGCTTTGTAATTATTGCAATTCCGGGTTCTGCCCTTGCCGCCAGACAGATTATGACAGACTATAATATTTCAACTAAGCAAACTAATAATTATGAATATCAGGTAGCATTTTCTGGTCCTACTGATGCCTGTGGTACTACACCAGAAAACACCGATGTTACTTATGTGGCAGATGATACTTCTTCATCACACTACGACCCAGAGTTGTACCATACCTTTGTCCGTATGGATATTGGATATATGATGGATGGATACGAACTAAGCTCTAACAGTTCCTCTCCTGATAATGGTCTTTTTAAATACGCACTTGCTGATGATTATACCGAAAGCCACAATATCACAATTGGTCTTATGGTTATCAATGAAAATCAGGTTATAACTAAAAATAATGCAATTGGTACTAAAAATATTGTTGTCGGCGATGGCAATGATGCAACTATTTTCTATAAAAATGCTCTTGATGTTACTTCTTATAATAAAGATATGATTATTTATTTTAAGGAATACGGCTATGCTGTAGAAATATTTGCACAGGTTAATATTGATGAAAATGATTTAATTGATATTGCCAATAGTATAACTCTTACACAATGTGACGAATCTGTTGCCATGAAGGGTTCAAGATATAATACTGGTACGACATCAGCTACTTCAACACAATCAAGAAATTATTCTGCCAAAAAGACTCTTGTTAATGAAAATAATTTCTTTGATATAGGTCAGCCTTTCTCATTTGACAGTCTTTCAGCTTATAATGATTCTTCCCTTGAATACACTGTTGAGGGTTATAAGACAATGGATTCTGTTGCAGAAATTGACGAAGCCGGATTTGGCTTCCAGCTTGATACTATTAAAAGAATTACTGATGAAAATGGCAAATTATCTTATGAAAAGCAGACGATTGAAAAGGGAGACGGCTCTAATACTATCAGTAAGGTTACAGATACGAAGACCGTTAATGCCAGATTTGTATATGTTACCATGAAAGTTAAAAATACCTCTGATGCTGATATATCAGAGATTAAAATTGAACCACAGATATGCTGCCTAGGTGCTGATGATACTATTCCATACACATCTTATTATGCTTCATCTAAGGCAGATGTAGACCCTGAAGGATACTCATTATATTGTGATTATCCTACAATGTATGATGAAGCACCTGACACATATGATAATAACCGTAATTACTATGCTCAAAGATATACAATCCCTGCCGGTGCCGAGATTGAATATCATGTCGGCTTTATAGTTGATTCAGACAGAATGGATAATATGGTATTATTCTTTAATCCAGTCGGAAGCCTTACAGGACAATCATATGGTTATGAGCATACACCTGCCATTATAAAACTTAATAAATAATGATTGACCAATCTGAAAGCGAGGGATGCTTCTTGAACGACAGTTCAAGAAGCATTTTTTCGGTATAATGGGGCAAACTTAATTTTTACTCTATGAAAACATCAGAATCCACAAATAAAAAAGCACAAAGAAACGGCATAAACGCCTATATTCTTTGTGCTTTGTCTGCAATTATATTTTAATAATTACTGAAGTTTATCATGTCCCCCCATATATGGACGGAGTGCTTCAGGTATTCTTACACTGCCATCAGCCTGAAGGTTATTTTCAAGGAATGCAATTAACATTCTAGGTGGTGCAACAACAGTATTATTAAGAGTATGTGCAAAATATTTTTCTTTCTTATCATTCTGTACTCTTATCTTAAGACGTCTTGCCTGTGCATCTCCTAAGTTAGAACATGAACCTACTTCAAAGTACTTCTTCTGACGTGGTGACCATGCCTCTACATCAAGTGATCTTACCTTAAGATCCGCAAGGTCTCCTGAACAACATTCAAGTGTTCTTACAGGAATATCGAGTGAACGGAATAAATCTACTGTATTCTTCCATAATTTATCAAACCACATCTTACTCTCTTCCGGCTTACATACTACTATCATCTCCTGCTTCTCAAACTGATGTATTCTATATACACCACGTTCTTCTATACCATGAGCACCTTTTTCTTTTCTGAAGCAAGGTGAATAGCTTGTAAGTGTCTTAGGAAGCTCTGATTCAGGAGTGATTGTATCAATAAATTTACCAATCATTGAATGTTCACTTGTACCGATAAGATAAAGGTCTTCACCTTCAATCTTGTACATCATTGAATCCATTTCTTCAAAACTCATAACACCTGTAACAACACTGCTTCTTATCATATATGGAGGAATACAGTATGTGAATCCTCTGTCAATCATAAAATCTCTTGCATATGCAATAACTGCTGAATGAAGCCTTGCAATATCTCCCATAAGGTAATAGAAACCATTTCCTGCAACCTTGCCTGCTGCATCAAGGTCAATTCCGTTAAACTTAGCCATAATATCTGTATGATATGGGATTTCATAATCAGGTACAACCGGTTCACCAAACTTTTCTATTTCAACATTCTCGCTGTCATCCTTACCAATTGGTACACTTGGGTCAATAATATTAGGAATCTTCATCATTATCTCTGTAACCTTTGCATTAAGCTCTGATTCCTTTGCTTCAAGCTCCTTTAATCTATCAGCGTTAGCACTTACCTGCGCCTTGACATCTTCTGCTTCTTCCTTCTTACCCTGTGCCATTAATGCACCAATCTGCTTAGATAATTTATTTCGGCTTGATCTTAATTCATCAGCTTCTGTCTGTGTAGCTCTTGCCTGTGCATCAAGCTCTATAACTTCATCAACAAGTGGAAGTTTCTTATCCTGAAACTTATTTTTTATGTTCTGTTTTACTACTTCCGGATTCTCTCTTACAAATTTTAAATCTAACATTTTCTTTCCTCCTGATATCGTGCTTAAGATATCGTGTTTTATATTCACACTTTATTTATTATGCACCATTTTTAATATATTTTCCAGTATTTTGTTAATTTATTAATTCATCATCTCATTAATTTCGCTGCTTAAGTCAACATCGCCGTAGCTTCCGGCAATTGCCTGTTCTAATGCTTTCTGTTCTTCATCACCTAATTCTGTAAATGACTTTCCATCAATTATCTCTTTGGCATATGCAAAGCATCCTGTATTACTATGCATTACATTTACAAGATAACCATTATTAAGTTTATTAAGCATACATAACGAAAAACTTAACTTTCCGCCCATTTCATGGAAGGCATCATATTTAATAAGACCAATCTTCTGAAATGTATGCTGCATTTTATCATAAATATCTTTAATTGACTCGGAATTATTATCTGCTATCTTTCTAAGTTCATTATAATCATCAAGATTCTGTTTAATCAATGCTTCTATTGATTCACCTTCCGAGCCTTCCATGAATTTTTTATATTTTTTCTTCATTCCGGCCAGCTTGCAGATGGCAACAATTGCAAGTATTATTGACAATAGTGATACACCACACAAACCCAGCATAATATACAATGCCGGCACACTAAAATAGCCAAAAAAATCAATGTTCATTGCATTACCTCTCTTATTTGTATTTTATTTTTAAAAATATTACTTCTCAAGGCGCTTTAACATATCATATATACGTTCAAGCTCCTCCTGGGAATAATAATCTATCTCGATTTTACCCTTATTGTTATTTTTATTTTTTATAACTACCTTTGTACCCATTATTTTTTTTATTTTATCTTCAATATCCCTATATACAAAATCATTTGCCGGCCTTAACTTTGTTTCTTTTTCCGGCTTTGATAATGCTTTCATTAAGCGTTCAGTTTCTCTTACACTTAACTTTTCATCAAATATTTTCAAAGCAATTTCATACTGTTTATCAGGGTCTTCTATTCCTATAATTGTCCTTGCATGACCATTACTTAACTTGCCTTCCATAACCATATTCTGGACTCTTTCATCAAGCTTTAAAAGTCTTAATGAATTGGTTATCGCTGCTCTTGACTTTGCAACTCTTTCGGCAACCTCATCCTGCTTTAATCTATAATCAGATATAAGTCGCTGGTATGCCCTTGCTTCTTCAATTGGATTCAGGTCCTCTCTTTGTATATTTTCTATTAAGGCAATCTCCATTACTTCCTGCGTTGTATAATCCTTTATAATTACAGGAACCTCTTTAAGACCTGCCAGCTTAGCAGCTCTCCACCTTCTCTCACCTGCAATTATTTCGTAAAAATCCCCTTTTTTTTGAACAAGTAATGGCTGTAGTATCCCATACTGTTTTATAGATTCTGCAAGCTCTATTAATGCATCTTCATCAAATGCTTTTCTTGGCTGCTCTTTATTGGGTTCAATAAGAGATATTCTTATCTTAGTATCTGCCGGTTCTTTTACAATAACCTCTTTTATTACTTCCTTAACCTTAACATCATCATCTTCTGGAATTAATGCTCCAATGCCTTTTCCGAGTCCCTTTTTGCCAAGTCCTCTTCCGAGTCCTTTAGATGTCTTACTGCTTTTGATTTCCGACACTTCTTTGTCACTCCCTTTATATTATTTTTACACTATCTTCATTTCTGAGCAACTTTTGTTGCGAAGAGGCGAAGAAAAATTCGCGCAGGCAATTTTTCTTCTGCCATCATGGGCTATTTGTTCCTAAGTAGAACAAATAGTCGTGTAAAAATAAGCTATTAAGCTTATTTTTACACTATCCTCTTTTTATAACTTCCTGTGCCAACATTCTGTAGCTTTCTGCTCCACTTGAACGCTTATCATATATATTTATTGGAAGACCATGACTTGGTGCTTCCGCAAGCCGTATATTCCTTGGAATAATTGTCTTATATATCTTTTCCTGAAGATTATCTTTAACATTTTCCACAACCTGTAATGACAGATTGGTTCTTGAATCAAACATAGTAAATACAACACCCTCTAATTCAAGCTTTGGATTAAGTTTTTTCTTCACAAGATTAATTGTATGCATAAGCTGTGTAAGTCCTTCAAGTGCATAATACTCACACTGTATCGGCACAAGTACTGTGTTTGAAGCAGTCATCGCATTTACAGTAAGCATACTAAGCGATGGTGGACAATCTAATATTATAAAATCATAATTATTTTTAACTTCTGCCAGACTATACTTTAAAATATATTCTCTTTCTTCAACATCTATTAAATCAATCTCTGCACCGGCAAGATTAACATTAGATGGAATTATATCAAGATTATCAAATATATCTTTAATAATAGCATCTTTTATATCAACCGTCCTTAATATTACTTCGTAAATAGTATTTTCTGCCTCATCTTTCTCTATACCCAGACCACTAGTTGTATTTCCCTGTGGATCCATATCTATAACAAGTACTTTCTTTCCGGCCTCTGCAAGACATGCCGATAAATTAATAGTTGTCGTTGTCTTTCCGACTCCACCCTTCTGATTTGCAATTGATATAATTTTTCCCATAATAATCCTCATTCCGCAGGCTTTTTTTATTGCTGGAACAATCGCAGGTCAAATATTAAATCAGCTCTGCGATAAAGGCTATTTGTAATGCCTGCAGCACAAATAGTCAATTCATACATGAATTTATGAAAAATAATAGTATCATCATTATTTTTCACACTAATTCCCATTCCTGAGCAGTTTTTGTTACCAAGAGTCAAAAGAAATTCGCATAGGCAGTTTTTCTTATACCCTAAATATCACTTAAATGTTTCACGTGAAACATTTTTGCAACGAAAACATTATAACATTATTTAATTATGTTATCTACATCAAATTAATATTTTGTTGTTTCTAAATGTAATTTTGCAATTAACATTACTTAAATATAATGTTTCACGTGAAACATTTATTATATCAGCGGCTCAGCAATCCTCGCTGAACATATATTTCATGTTCTGTTCAGAATTAAATTAGCCGTGTGAGAAAATAATATCATTATTAGCCAATAAATAAAAAGGATATGTAAGCTGTAATCATACCCTTACATATCCTTAATACCTGTATTTGATTAATAAAATTATTTCATACATATAAAATTAATAACTATTATATTACTCATTTTATTTTTACAAGATTATTTTTTATGGCAAATACTGCTGCCTGTGTTCTGTCAGATACCATAATCTTTTTAAATATATTAGATACATGGTTCTTAACTGTTCTCTCACTAATATTAAGTGTAGCAGCAATTTCCTTATTAAACATTCCATTTGCAAGGAGCTTTAATACTTCCACTTCTCTTTTTGTGAGTTCATTAATCTTATCTTTCATAACATCTCTCTCTGCAAGATTAGCATTTAAAAGATTAGTCAATGATGGCTCAATATACGTCTGTCCCGAATATACTATTTCAATTGCTTCAACAAGCGTTGCTGAATCTGAATCCTTTAAAATATATCCATCACATCCATAATCCATAGCCTGAACAAGATAATCTATCTCTTTATGTATTGTAAGAAAAATAACTTTGTTCTTCATCTTCTGTTCTCTCATTATCTGAAGAACCTTTAAACCGTCAAGATTAGGCATA
This sequence comes from uncultured Eubacterium sp., assembly GCA_900545725.1. Classification (GTDB taxonomy): domain Bacteria; phylum Bacillota; class Clostridia; order Lachnospirales; family Lachnospiraceae; genus Lachnospira. Next base: position 3,864 of record URAI01000012.1, on the reverse strand, counting down.
TTAATATCCAATAATACCACATCCGGATTAGTCTTATTTACAAGATTAAGACATTCATATCCATCTCCTGCTTCTCCTATAACCTCTATCTTATCACTCAATTCCAATAACTGTTTTAAACCTTCTCTGACCATCATATGATCATCTGCCAAAAACACTCTAATAGCCATATAACTCTTCCCCTTTCTACAGATAATTATAACCAATATTTCAATCATCTGTTCTCCATATATCTATAAACTCACTTAAAATATATGGACATTTTGTAAACATGCAGATCAAAGTATAATCTATAACATTTTTATATGTAACCTGGCACATTAATTATTATTTAATTATTCGTTTTAAATATTATTGTTTTTAACTAAAATGCTTACATTATATGCGCATAAAACTGTATACAGTGCATACGCCATTCATCAGACGTCTGCCAAATGTGGCACCGGAACTGTTATCTTATATTCCACTCCACCACTTTCCATATCACTAATCTTAATTTTGCCATCAATAAGTCCTAATCTTTCTTTTAACAATACAAGACCAAATCCGGTATTATCTGATGTTGTCTTCGGATTATTAATTATACTATAATCATATCCTTTTCCATTATCAGACTGGATAATATTAATAACATCCGGCGTTATATCAACACTTATCTGTATCCTTGTCCCACCTGAATGTTTTATTGAATTACAGCATAACTCCTGAATAATTCTTAATAACATAATAACAACAGAATTATCAATATGCTTCAGCTTACTATGGTATGAATAATCAACCACCATATCAGTAGACTGCTTAATCTTTCCAATAAAATCATTAAATACGCCCTCTGTATCCAGATCATCTAATGACATAGGATGAAGATTAAATATTATATTTCTTAACTCTTCAATACAATCCTTAATTATTTTATTGCCAGACTCTATCTCAAGCTTTGCCCTGTTATGGTCACTGTCTACCACTTTCTTTATAAGCTCCATCTTATACATCATTGCTGTCAGATTCTGAATGATTGAATCATGAATATCCGCGGATATTCTCTGTCTTTCTGCTTCTACATAATTAATCACATCATGACTTGTATATTTATATGTCTCTACACCGGTATTATCCTTATTCGATAAGATACTTTCAAGCTTTGAAATCTTTTTATCAATATTATCTTTTTCCGCTTTCATACTCTTCTGACTTTTTTCCATGTCAGAAATCATCTGTTCAAGCCTTATTACTTCCTCAGTATTGAATCCGGTATTTTTATCAGTTGACATAAATATCATACCTGTAGAATTGTTATCTCTTTTGATTAACTCTACTGCCTGTCTGCTTTCCTGTATATCAAGTTCATTAGAATGAAGCTTATCTTCAATCTCTGATTTCTGTTTTCTAAAGTCTTCTAATTCATTTCTTACATATTCAATAATTTCTTTCAAACTAATCACCATATGCTTATAAATTTTCGTCATTATCAAAATTCTCTATATAATACGAATGTACTATAACTCTTTTGTAACAGTAACATATTACTCTATTTTGGGAAATAAATCAATTATTCATTTTAATCTTCACATTGTTAAATTTTATATACTTTAAGCAATATTAAATTTATGTTGACATTTTCAGACAATTAAATATATTGATAGTTTTACATTTTTGCATTATAATTAATATATATATCCTGAACGTAAGATTTTCTGATTTAATATTCAGAAGTAACATTATAAAATTACATATAAATATATATTATATTTCACTATGCAGAATGGAGGATTACTATGAATAAATGGTCAAAAATAGGCATATCAACTACACTTGGAGTATGTGTAGTATCATCAATACACGCTATCAACAGATTTATTTTCAGAATGTCAACTATTAACCATGTAACGGCTGACTCAAAAGAAAAAATATTTGAATGGAAGTTTGGCAATATTGCATACACAGTTACAGGAAGCGGAAGTCCACTGCTGCTTATCCATGATCTTGACAGCGCCTCATCTTCTTATGAATGGAAGAATGTTATCCAGCTTCTAAGCCGTAACCACTGCGTATATGCATTGGATCTTTTGGGATGTGGTCATTCTGATAAACCTAATATTACATATACTACATATATGTATACACAACTTATTAATGATTTTATAGTCAATGTTATACATAAAAAAGTAAGCGTTATTGCAACAGGTAAATCAGCACCTGTGACTATTATGACTGCATATAGTAACTCGTATCTTTTTGATAAAATATTGCTGGTAAGTCCTGAGAGTATAAAGGATTCACTTAAGTCTCCCTCAAAACGTAATTCTATACAAAGGCACATAATTAATTTTCCTATAATAGGAACTCTTGTATATAATATATGTATGAGCCGTAAGCGTATATATAATGATTTTGTATATAATAATATATCACATTCAGATTTAAGCATACTTCCTGCTATCAATGCATACCATGAGAACTCACATCTGGGTGGGGCATATGCAAAATATCTGTATTCAAGCATTCAGGGACATTATACCACAGCTTCTATAAGCCACGCTGTAAGCCAGCTTGATAACTGTATATATATATTATATGGTGAAGACGACAATAAAGCTATAAGTACAATTAATGAATATACTTCATTAAATCCTGCAATAGAAACAGCCTCAATAAAGAAAACAAAAAGGCTGCCACACTTTGAATCACCTATTACTTTTGTGCGTACCGCAAATATCTTTCTTTCATAAATTGTGATTTGTTGAAATACGGGGTGTAGTGGGGAAGTGGCGGATTGTATTGGGAATTTTAAAACGATGGATGAGTGCTAAGAAACTCTACAGATGAGCATTTAATGTACTGATACCGTCCGGGTCGTGCCAAATGCGGCGTCCTGCCGCTTGGCACTCGATTGTGCGTCCTGCACAATCGCCCCTATGTAGTGTATGCTCATCTAAGAGTTTCTAAACACTCACCATATGTTTTAAAATTCACAATACAATCCGCCACTTCCTCGCTACATTTTAAAAACCACTGCGCTTGGTGGTAACGACCGGACAGTTGCCGGCTGGAAATATGCGATTCAAAATCACTACGCCGGGTGTGACAACCGGCAGGTTAGCAATATATAATTCAAAGTCCTACGCCTGGTAGGATGACCGGTTATCAATATATAATTCAAAATCTCTACGCTGTTTATGACTAACGATAGGTTGTTGTTATCAATATGCATATTTAATATCACTGCACTGTAAAGTTAAAGGTCGGCAGTGATACTGCCAACAATTAATATTACCAGCAGAGAATCATACTGGGTTCGTTCTTTCTAGTATAATAATATAAGCCTTGCAAATCCTCAGCATATTAATCTGATGATTTACAAGGCTTTTTTTATTTAATTATATTTTTTAATTAAATCATTATTACATAACAACATAGCCAATACATAAATTCCATGTTCCATATGCATTATCTACCTGTCCTGACTATGTCAATTCCACACTTCTGTTATCCTATCAAACGTAGTGACATTAAGTTATATATTGCTATCCGATAACTGTCCTGTTACCATTTACAGCTCAGTGATTATTTAATTGTATATTATCTACATAACCTATAGGTTGTCACACCAAGCGTAGTTACATTGCATTGCATATTTCTAATCTATAATGTTCCGGTCACCACTTCCGGCGCAATGGTTTTAAATATTATATTGCTAACCGCTAATTTACTGGCCATCACACCTGAGGTAGTGATATTGAATATGTAAACCGCTAACCGACAACTTACCGGTCGTCACCCCAAGCCCAGTGGTTTTTGAAATGTAGCAAAGGGCAGGCTGTGGCTGATATGTAAGATTTGTATGCATATGGGAAGAACTTAGTC
>URAI01000011.1 GCA_900545725.1 uncultured Eubacterium sp. | reverse complement strand
TAAGAAAGCAGAAAAGAGAAGTCCGTAAGGATACCTCTTTTTCGCTTTACGAGCCCCGCCGGGGCTTAAAGTACGAGGTCTACGCTGCCGCTGCGGTCGGCGCAGAGCAGACATCCCCCGGATGTCATGCGCCGTCTCGCGCTCTAAGAAAGCAGAAAAGAGAAGTCCGTAAGGATACCTCTTTTTCGCTTTACGAGCCCCGCCGGGGCTTAAAGTACGAGGTCTACGCTGCCGCTGCGGTCGGCGCAGAGCAGACATCCCCCGGATGTCATGCGCCGTCTCGCGCTCTAAGAAAGCAGAAAAGAGAAGTCCGTAAGGATACCTCTTTTTCGCTTTACGAGCCTCGCTGGGGCTTAAAGTACGAGGTCTACGCTGCCGCTGCGGTCGGCGAAGAGCAGACATCCCCGAAAAGCTGGTATTATAGGAAAATGATAAGAGGTATATGTATGGAGATAAGAAGAGCTGTAAGTTCAGATATTGATAGAATTATGGATATTTATGGATATGCAAGGAAATATATGGCTGAGCATGGTAATCCAACACAGTGGTCTGTTAATTATCCTGATGAGGAAATTATAAGGGCGGATATTGAAAAACAGCAGTTATATGTATGTATTGAAAATGATACAGTTGAGGGTGTATTTGTATTTTTTATAGGTGATGAGCCTAATTATAAAGTTATTAAGGATGGTAAATGGAGAAGTGATACTGCTTACGGTGTGATACACAGGGTGGCAGCAAGCGGAAGAGTGCATGGTATAACAAAAGCCTGCTTTGAGTATGCTAAGGATAGGGCAGGATATTTAAGGATTGATACACATAGAGATAATAAAACAATGCAGTCAGCGATACAGAAGAATGGCTTTAAGAGATGTGGAATTATTAATGTTGCTAATGGAAGTGAGAGAATAGCATTTGATTATATATCAGAAGATATAACTACGGAAGAATTAAAAAAGTGGGATACGGATTCATATATTGCACTTGATATTAGAGATAGTTCATCATTTGGTTATGGGCATCTTCCTAATGCAGTTAATATTCCTGCCGATGAACTTACAGACAGGCTTGACGAGCTTGATAAGAATAAAAAAATAGTAGTATACTGTATGAAAGGTGAAATAAGCGTAGATGCACGAGCATATCTTTCAGAAAATGGCTTTTTTGCATATAACCTTGAGGGTGGTTATGGTAAATGGCTCATACAGACTATGGAAGAAGATGATGACAAGCCGGATTGTGCGGCAATTGAGCTTAGTATAAGGAAAAAATTCCATAAGCAGATATTTAGTAAGTTTACAAAGGCTATTAATGAATATCAGCTTTTAAAAGAGGGGGACAAGGTAGCTGTATGTATATCTGGCGGTAAGGATTCCATGCTTATGGCGAAGCTTTTTCAGGAATTACAAAGACATCGTAAATTTAACTTTGAACTTGTATTTCTGGTTATGGATCCGGGATATAATAAGACCAACCGTAAAGTAATAGAAAATAATGCAAAACATATGAACATTCCAATCACAGTATTTGAGACTAATATATTTGAAGCGGTATATGAGATTGAAAAGTCACCATGTTATCTGTGTGCAAGAATGAGAAGAGGTTATCTTTATAGTAAGGCTAAAGAGTTAGGCTGTAATAAGATAGCTTTAGGACATCATTATGATGATGTTATAGAAACAATATTTATGGGAATGATGTATGGTTCACAGATACAGACCATGATGCCGAAGCTTCACAGTACTAACTTTGAGGGAATGGAGCTTATCCGTCCGTTATATCTTATAAGAGAAGATGATATAAAGCATTGGAGAGATTACAACAAATTACATTTTATACAGTGTGCATGTAGATTTACAGATACATGTACTACCTGTAACAAGGATGGAAGCAGTCAGTCAAAGAGAATGGAGACTAAAAAGATAATTGCAGAGTTAAAAAAGATTAATCCATTTATTGAAAGCAATATTTTTAAAAGTGTAGAAAATGTAAATTTAAGTACGATAATAGCATACAAGCAGAATGGTGTTAAGCATCATTTCTTAGATGAATACGATTCATAATTTATTATTGACAGGCTGATGTGTGCATAAAGATAACACACAGGTAATGATTGCACCAGATATAAATATATGCACTGACTGTCAGTATGGCGACGTTTGCAGTAATGATTGACTGTAGCAGGTATATAAATATATCAGAATGGAGGACTATTTAATATGGCAGGCAGTAGAAAAATGAGAATTAAACCAGTTCCTGTAATTATTCTTGGTGTAGTGACAGTTGCAATAATTGCAGGAATTGGAATATTTGCAATTGGAAATACGTCAGATAAACAGCAGAACAGTTCAGCAACAGTAAGTGTAAGTAAAAAGAATCTAAAAGACAGTAATTCGACATCAACAGAGCCTGTTAAGGCGGCAACAACTGTTGAGATACAGTGGGAGGACAGTGCAGTTCCTGTTGGAACATCATTTAAGGTTACTGCCATAGTAACTCCACAGGATACGGAGCATGCTCTTGTATGGTCTTCAGGTAATCAGGATGTATGTACAATAGACAGTGAAGGAGTAGTGACAGTAAGGTCGGCTGGGAATGCAGCTATTACAGCGACTGTAGGAACTGTATCGGATTCTGTTATTATACAGGGAATAGATAGTGTTTCGGCAGGTTCTGACAGAGGTCTTCCGGTATATACGGGAGATTCATATGTATCGGCCGGACAAAGCAATGGCGGTTCAAATGATAATTCAAATGGAAATACATCAACAGGTGATTCACAGTCAGGTGTATCGTCAGGAGGCAGCCAGCAGGGACAGCGTTCAAACGGAAGCATAGGTGTATCATCAGGAATAAACTCATCTTCCAATATATCAGATGATAATTCAGACATATCAGATGATAATAATGGTGGTTCATCTGATAATGGTTCAGATAATGGTTATAATACGGATAATGGCAGTTATGACAATAATAACGGTGGTTATGATAATAATTCAGGCAGCCATGATGGGGCTTCAAGCTCTGATATTGCAGGATATCTTCCACAGATAGGATATACACAAAGAATGTCTAATGTATATGTATGTGAAGATGGCGATACATATTATGGAGAAATAATAATACAGCCAAATGTTACTATAATATATATAAAGCAAAGAAGTGGTACTTTTGATTCTATGATACAGAGTACTTTATCAGCACTGCTTCCATCAGAAGCAGGACAGGTGTGGAACAATTATCTTTCTTCATCATCAGACAAAACATTTACAGTAGATGGCAGAAGGGTAAGAATAGTTACGGCACTTAATGGTGGACATTCACAGATAGTTGTGTATAACTAAGCTTATAAAAGTTTATGGTATTTATGCTTTTCTTATTTAATATATTTGAAAATTTATGTCAGATTATATGGTATTACGTGGATTTTATGTCAATTATTTTTGATGAGATATTATATTTGTAATATACATTTTTGTTAAAGTATGGTAAAATGAATTGATACATGTGTTTATACTAGATATTTTCAAGAATGAGGTGAAGCATATTGTTAAATGAAAACAAAGTAAAGATGATGACCAAGATGGCGATATATGAGAAAAATGAAGGCCGCAGGATGTTAAAGACGGCAAGGTATTTTAAGAGTGATTATATTGCGTTTGGCATATTAAAGACTCTGATAACAACGTCGATAGCATATATAATAATGCTTATTATGTATGTGTTATATAACATGGAGAGTATTATAAAGGATATTAACAAGATTGATTATACAGAAGTTGGAACTAATCTTATAATCGGTTATGTTGCTATGATAGCTGTATTTTCTGCTATAGCATTTGTGGTATATGGAAAGCAGTATGATAATTCAAGAAATGGTCTTAAAAGGTATTTTTCAAGACTAAATAAGCTTGAAAGATTTTATAATGGTCATAAAAGAAAGAATAATAAGTAGAATAACAGATAGTATTATTGTTGAGACCGGTGTTTATATCAGCACGTGGTGTAATATTATCAAAGTTCATAAATGAAGATTGACATGGAGGATTTGGATGATTTTTTTGCTGGAGTTAAAGGAGAATATTAAAAGATTTTTTAACAAATATGATATATATATTATACCAACAGCTAAGTTTATTCTTGCTTTTATATCATTTATGATTCTTAATGCAAGTATTGGATATATGACTAAGCTTAGTAATCCTGTGATTGCACTTCTTTTGTCATTGGCATGTGCGTTTGTTCCAAGTGGATTTACAGTATTTATTCTGTCAGTATATATGCTTATACACCTATATGCGATATCGGCAGAATTTTCGCTGATAGTATTAGGAGTTGTATTGCTTATGTACCTGTTATATTTCAGGTTCACACCTAAGCAGGGATATCTGCTTCTTATCACTTCGATTATGTGCTGGATTGGTATACCTTATGTAATACCTGTAGCAGTAGGCTTATGTGCAGGAGCTGCATCAGTTATACCTGTGGGATTCGGAGTAATAATATATTATATTGTACAGACGGCAAGTGCATATGAGACGGCAATTACCAAGCAGTCGGTATCAGACAGTGTCCAGAAGATTTCATATATAGTAGAGAGTCTTATTAATAATAAGTCAATGATATTATTGATTATTGCATTTGCACTGACTATTGCAATTGTATATTTTATAAGAAGAATGAGAATTGATAATGCATGGACATATGCAATTGTGGCAGGAACAGCAGTGGAGTTTCTTGTACTTATAGGCGGTCAGATTGTTTTTGGTGCCAAGTTTAATATGATATTTATGATAATTGGTGTTATATTAGGAGCAGTAGCAGGATATCTGTGTCAGATTCTGTTTTTCAGTGTGGATTATAAAAGGACAGAATTTGTACAATATGAAGATGATGAGTATTATTATTATGTAAAGGCTGTACCTAAGATTAACATTGTGAATGAAGATGTAAAAGTCAAGCAGATTAATGCAAGAAAGACAAGAAAGACAACAGATATTAATGATGTTGCCAAGTCATCATCAGACAGAAGCATTAATGATGACGATTATGATATTAAGATATATGATAAATAAAAATATATTTTGAAGGGAAGTGAAGACCTGTGACGGCAATTAATAATTTTATACAAAATTACCTCAACAAATTTTACGTTCCAAGAATAGAATGGACGGATATTATTGAGATATTATTTATTGCGTTTGTATTGTACAGTATTCTCGTCTGGATAAAGGATACGAAGGCGTGGTCTTTGCTTAAAGGAATAATTGTAGTTGGTGTATTTACAATTATTGCATATATTCTTAACCTTAGAACAATATTATGGATAGCAAGTAAGACTATAAGTGTAGGTATTATTGCACTCGTAATTATATTCCAGCCGGAGTTAAGAAGAGCGCTTGAACAGCTCGGAAGGAAGCGTATTGTATCAGGACTTTTTAATTTTGGTGAAGGAAAGGATAAAGGAGAGCTGTTTAGTGCAAAGACAGCAGAAGAGATTGTAAAGGCAGTCTATGATATGGCAGCAGTAAGGACTGGAGCACTTATTGTTATTGAGCATGATATGATGCTCGAGGAATATATAAGAACCGGAATTGAAGTTGATGGTATTGTTACAAGCCAGCTTCTTATTAACATATTTGAACATAATACTCCATTGCATGATGGAGCTGTGGTAGTAAGGGAAAACAGAGTCGTTGCAGCAACCTGTTATCTGCCGTTATCAGATAATGTTAATCTTAGCAAAGAACTTGGAACAAGACACAGGGCAGGTGTTGGAATAAGTGAGGTTACAGACAGCTTTACGATAATAGTATCAGAAGAGACAGGAGCTGTATCAGTTGCAACCGGAGGAGAAATTCTTCGTAATATAGATAAAGAATCTTTGCGTAACAAGCTTGAGTTTTTAAGAAAGAAGTCGGTTGAAGTTAAGTCATTCAGGTTATGGAGAGGAAGGTTGAAAAATGAAAGAAAAGATATTTAAGAATTTCAGCCTTAAGATATTGTCGATTATTTGTGCCATACTGTTATGGGGAATAATAGTAAATATATACGACCCTAACACAGGTGTTACAATAAGTAATGTATCTGTCCAGCTTATTAATACTGACAGCCTTACAGATAAGGGCTATACGTATGAGGTGGTTGATGGAAGCAAGATATCTGTATATGTAAGTGGACCTAAGAGTATTATTGCGGATATTAAGGCAAGTGATATTATAGCAACAGCAGATCTTAGTAAGATATCTGTATTTGCAGATTATGTTGATATAGATGTTAAGATTGAAAAGGATGGCAAGCTTTTACAGAATGTGGAGGTTACGCCTAAGACTACAGCAGTTAAGTTAAATATTGAAAATCGTGTTACACAGTCCTTTGATGTAAAGGTTGAGATGACGGGATCAGGCTCGGCAGGATATGTTGTATTTAATGATACAATATCTCCGACTACCATAAAAGTTACAGGTCCTTCGTCAGCAGTCCAGAAGATAGCACAGGTAAAAGCCGTATATGATATAAGTGATGCAACATCTGACATATCTGATACGGCTACTGTTGTATTATATGACAGTGACGGTAATATAATTAATAACCGGCAGCTTGAACTATCAAGGACAGAAGTCAGGTTTTCAGCAAGCATAGGTCATTCAAAGACAGTTGATATTATATATAAGACGTCAGGAACACCTGCAGCCGGTTATGTTATCAAGACAATTGAACCGGATGAGAATACAGCTTCAATATATGGCAACTCAAGTGATATTGACTCAATATCACAGATAGTAATACCGGGTTCGGTGTTGAATGTAGACGGGCTTAAAGACAGTAAAGAATTTAAAATATGGCTGTCGGATTATCTGCCATCAGGTATAACAGTGGCATCGGCTAACTATATCAATGTTAAAGTTATTATAGAAAAGCAGAATGACGGCAGTGAAAACAGCATTTCAAAACAGCTTACAATATCAGCTGCTGATATAAAGATAAATAATATTCCGGATGGAAAGAATGTTTATATTGAGATGAACACACCATTAAGTGTCAATATTGTGGGAAAATCCAATATTGTTAATTCACTTTCAGCTGTAGGACTTGGAGCAAATGTAAGTCTTTCAGGATTACAGAGCGGAACATTTCAGGTTGATGTGATGTTTAATAATTCATCAGAATATACGGTTACAGGAAGTTATAAAGCAACAGTTGTTATAACAGATAAAGAGACAGCATCGCAGACTGTTCCTGAACAGACAACACAGTCTGATAGGACGGATGCAACGCAGACATCTAAATATACTAATGATAATACATCGGAAGTTAATAATTAAGAGAGGTAAATAGTCATGGTTAGTGAAAAGATTATAGTAAGTAGTGCATTAGGAATACATCTTCGTCCGGCAGGAGCTATGTGTGACAGGGCTGTTAAGTATGAATCTAAGATAATGTTTAAGTATGCAGATGGAAAGGAAGCTAATGCCAAAAGTGTAATTTCTATACTTGCCTCAGGTGTAAAATGTGGTCAGGAAATAGAAATATATGCAGATGGAGAAGATGAAGAGAAGGCTTTGGCAGATGTAGTGGCAGCACTTACAGAAGCATTAAAAGATTGATTTAATTGTCAGAATGTATTATAATTATTTTGTTATAATCAGTCTATATTATAATTAATATTGAAGAAAAGAGGTACTTACAAATGGGATATATGGATACATATAAACAGTGGTGTGATAATGAATATTTTGATGAGTCTACACGAGCTGAATTGAAGTCTATTGCCGGTGATGAAGCAGAAATTGAAGACAGATTCTATAAGGATCTTGAGTTTGGTACAGGCGGTTTAAGAGGGGTTATCGGAAATGGTACTAACAGAATGAATATCTATACAGTAAGAAAGGCTACACAGGGACTTGCTAACTTCATTATTAAAGAGAAGGCAGCAGACAGAGGTGTTGCAATTGCATATGATTCAAGAAGAATGTCACCTGAATTTGCCAATGAGGCTGCACTTTGTCTTAATGCCAATGGAATAAAGGCATATATATTCCCTACATTAAGACCAACACCTGAATTATCATTTGCATTAAGAGAACTTAAGTGTATAGCAGGTATAGTTGTTACAGCAAGCCATAACCCGCCTGAATATAATGGATATAAGGTATATTGGGAGGATGGTGCACAGATTACAGCACCTAAGGATACACAGATTATTAATGAAGTTAAGGCAGTAACAGATTATAATACAGTTAAGACCATGGATATTGATGAAGCAAGAGCATGTGGTCTGTATAATGTAATTGGTTATGATATGGATGATAAGTATATTGCAGCTCTTAAGAAGATGAGTCTTAATGGTGATATTATTAAGCAGGTAGCTGATGATATTAAGATTGTATATACACCATTCCACGGTACAGGTAATGTTCCTGTAAGAAGAATATTAAAGGAGCTTGGATTTAAACATGTATATGTTGTTCCTGAACAGGAAAAGCCGGATCCTGACTTTACAACGCTTGAATATCCTAACCCTGAAGATCCTAAGGCATTTACACTTGCACTTAAGCTTGCTAAGGAAAAGGATGCTGATATTATCTTAGCTACTGACCCGGATGCAGACAGACTTGGTGTATATTCTAAGGATTCTAAGACAGGTGAATATATGTCATTTACAGGTAATATGTCAGGCATGCTTATTGCAGAATATATCCTTTCACAGAGAAAGGAAAAAGGTTTATTACATGATAATGGTGCATTTGTTAAGACAATTGTTTCTACTAATATGGCAGATGCAATTGCTAAGGAATATAATGTTAAGCTTATAGAAGTTCTTACAGGCTTTAAGTTTATCGGTGAGCAGATTAAGTTATTTGAACAGCAGCATACATATGAATATGAATTCGGATTTGAAGAAAGTTATGGCTGTCTTGTTGGTACACATGCAAGAGATAAGGATGCTATTGTTGCAGTTATGGCACTTTGTGAAGCAGCAGCTTTCTACAAATCTAAAGGTTTAACACTCTGGGATCAGATGATTAACATATTTGACAAGTATGGTTATTATAAGGAAGGTCAGAAGGCTATAACAATGAAAGGCGCAGAAGGTGCGGCACAGATTGCACAGATGATGGATGATCTTCGTAAGAATCCGCCTAAGAAGTTCGGTGACTGGGACGTAGTAGAATTCAGGGATTATAAGACTAAGGAGTGTACAGATATTAAGACAGGTGCCAAGTCTGACACAGGACTTCCTGTATCTAATGTACTTTACTTTGATCTTACAGATAATGCATGGTGCTGTGCAAGACCATCAGGAACAGAGCCTAAGATTAAGTTCTATATGGGAGTTAAGGGAACAGACCTTGATGATGCTAATGAAAAGCTTGCTAAGCTTACTGATGCAGTTATGGAAGCAATCGGACAGTAAATATAATAGTTGTTTCAAATTTAATTAACAATATAAACACAATATGAACACATTTCGTCGGTATACTACTAACCATAGATGAGATGTGTTCATTTTATTTATATTTCATAATAGTATTTAATAATAATAATTATATTTACAAGGAGGAAGAAAGCATATGTATAATGATGATAATAATCTGAATGACAATGAATATAATTCAGGTAATAATATGTCGCAGGATAATTTCCAGGATAGTAATAATTCACAGGGAGGATATACAGAACAGGATAATAGCACACAGTACAGATATTCAGGAAGCAATATTCCTTATAATAACGGTACAGAGACTGATAATAATTATAATTCAGACAATAATAGTGCGTCGCAGAATGGATATTCTTCATCCACAGGATATTATAATAATGGTTATCAGTCGCAAGATAATAATGGATATAATACACAACAGGGTAATGCTTATTATTATAATACGCAGAATAATAATGCCCAGGGCAATAACACACCACATAAGAAAAAAGGCAATGCAGGTAATGCATTTAAAAAGTTCTTTAAGAGAAAGGGTGTTAAAAGAGCCGGAGCAGCAATTGTATGTGGCGTTGTAGCCGGCGTTGCAATGCTTGGTACATTTTATGCAGGAGTTAAGTTGTTTCCGGGAATTACCAATGGCAGTAATAACTATGAAATAGCAACAGTATCAACGGCTATTCCATCTTCATCAGTGGTATCTGATGGTTCGGTTGATGTTGCCGGAGTAACCATGGATGTGTCATCTGTGGCAGAAGCTGCATTGCCGGCTATGGTAGCTCTTAAGGGAACGACAACAGTATCGACTAATTCATACTATGGTCTGTTTGGTGGAACACAGGCAAGAGAAGCTTCTACAAGCGGAACAGGTATCATAGTAGGTAGGAATGATACAGAACTTCTTATACTTACTAATAATCATGTTATTGAAGATGTCAATGATCTTCAGTGTGTATTCGTTGATGATTCATCAGTAAGTGCAACAGTAAAGGGTTCTAAGTCAGATAAGGATATTGCGGTTGTAGCAGTTAATATTTCAGATATCAGCTCAGATACTTTAAGTAAGATTGCTATAGCAGAGCTGGGTGATTCTGATGATGTGACCGTAGGACAGCAGGTCGTAGTAATCGGTAATGCTCTTGGTGAAGGACAGTCAGTAACAACAGGTATAATCAGTGCATTAAACAGATCAATAACTGTTAATAATATAACATTCTCAGGATTGTTTATGACAGATGCAGCAATTAATTCAGGTAACAGTGGTGGTGCACTTCTTAATGCATCAGGTAAGGTTATAGGTATTAACTTTGCTAAGACATCAGAGGATGGGGTTGAGGGTATGGCTTATTCAATTCCGGTATCTAATGTAAGAGAACTTATTGATACACTTATGAACAGACAGACAAGAACTAAGGTAAGTACATCAGATGCTTCATATCTTGGAATATCAGCAATTGATATAACAAGCTCAATGGCATCACAGTATGGATATCCACAGGGGATACTTATCCGTCAGGTTGCATCAGGTTCAGCAGCAGAGAAGGCAGGACTTGGAGCATATGATATAATTGTAAGCTTTGATGACCAGTCAATAACTTCATTTGCAGGCTTACAGTCAACTATGCAGTATTATAAAGCAGGTGAGACTGTAAAGATTGAATATTATCATCTTGAGGGAAGTCAGTATGTATTAAAGTCAACTGATGTGACACTTGATAAGAAAAATTAATAATATTTATACAATATTTTCAATTTGCTTATTTATGGTTAAAATATAGAGCGTTAAAGATATAAATAATAAAAAGATAAACAATAAAGATATAAATAATAAAAAGATAAATAGAAAATATGGATAATAAAAATGTGTGCTGTGTTTGGAATTTATAGATAATTTTTATCATAGGTTTTAAAACCGGCACACATTTTATATTACCAGTATTTAAAAGATATAAGAGATATAATATAAGCTGGATACTGATAAATGGGATGTGCATGAATATTTTTGACCGTAAGTAAACATGGAAAATATAAAGAACATAGGCTTAAGCTACATTTTATAATGATTTAATTGTAAATATGATAATTAAATTGTATACTTTATATACATTATGGCAATAAGATGTGGAAATGGAGAGAACAAATGAGTGATAATATAAATAATACAGACAATAGTGATAATGAATATGAAAAGATATGTTATATATGCAGAAGACCGGAAAGTAAAGCCGGTAAGATGATTAGTATGCCTAATAATATTTATATATGTGCAGATTGTATGCAGAGAACATTTGATTCTATTAATAATAGTGGAATTAACTATGATGATATGATGAAGATGTATAATATGCCGGGATTTGGCAATATGAACTTCAATGATGTTAATATGGATATTCCTAATAAGCAGAAGATTAAAAAGAAGAAAAAAGAAGAAAAGAAAGTGCAGGATAAGATTGATTTGAGAAATATTCCTGCACCTCACGAGATTAAGCATATGCTGGATGAATATGTGGTAGGTCAGGATTATGCAAAGAAGGTAATGTCAGTTGCCGTATATAATCATTATAAGAGAGTTGCCACTAATACCATGGATGAGATAGAGATTGAAAAGTCTAACATGCTAATGATAGGACCTACAGGAAGTGGAAAGACTTATCTTGTAAAGACGCTTGCCAGATTATTACAGGTGCCTCTTGCAATAGCTGATGCTACATCACTTACAGAGGCAGGTTATATTGGTGATGATATTGAAAGTGTTGTATCTAAGCTTCTTGCAGCAGCAGATAATGATGTTGAGAGAGCAGAGCATGGAATAATATTTATTGATGAGATAGATAAGATTGCAAAGAAGAAAGAAACTCGAAGCAGGGATGTAAGTGGTGAATCCGTACAGCAGGGAATGTTAAAGTTACTAGAAGGCAGTGATATTGAAGTTCCTGTAGGTGCAACAAGCAAAAATGCCATGGTTCCACAGGTGACTGTTAATACACGTAATATATTATTTATATGTGGCGGTGCATTTCCAGATCTTTCAGATATTATTAAGGAGAGACTTAATAAGCAGTCGTCAATAGGTTTTACAGCAGATCTTAAGGATAAATATGACAATGACCCTGACATATTAAAGAAGGTTACACTTGAAGACCTTAGAAATTATGGAATGATACCGGAATTTTTAGGAAGACTTCCTATAGTATTTTCACTGGATGCACTTTCAAAGGACATGCTTGTACAGATAATGAAAGAACCGAAGAATGCTATATTAAAGCAATATCAGAAGCTTCTTGAGCTGGATGAGGTTAAGCTGGAATTTGATGACTCTGCACTTGATGCCATTGCAGATAAGGCACTTGAGAAGAAGACAGGAGCAAGGGCATTACGTTCAATTATAGAAGATTATATGCTTGATATTATGTATGAGATTCCTAAAGATAATAATATAGGAATGGTTACTATTACAGGTGATTATATTAATAAAAAAGGAGCACCACTTATACAGATGAGGGGTATGGAAACACCACTTCTTAATTAAAAATATATAAAAGAGGATAAAAAGACAGGCTGTCTGTATTGTTATTTTACCGGCAATATGCCAAAAATGATAATAAATATTTATAAAATTATAAGTATTTACATATCAGAAAAATAATAGTACAGGATATAGCCTGTCTTTTATATTTTTGGCATTATAAGGGAATAAAAAAAGACATAAATAAAAAGACATAAATAAAAAAAGACATAAATATAAAAAAATTAAATATAATAATCTTGCAATTAGTATTATTGGAGTGATTAATTGAATGAATGTCAGAGCCTGATTTTATCAGAAGATGCTAAAGATTATATAATACGGTATAATTCAGATGCGTACAGACGGCTGGCAGGAGTTAAAGAAGCATGTGTGCAGTGCCTTGATGAAACATGGTGTATTGCCCATACATCGGGAAATACGGATATTGACAGGCTGATATCAGACAGTGGATATTATTCAATTCCAAAGTTATATGGACTTATGCAGTCAGATTCATCTAATTATGATGAGTCAGGCATAACTTCCACACTTAACCAGTCCAATCTTAATGTAAGAGGGCAGGGAGTAATAATAGGTTTTATAGATACGGGAATTGATTATACATTAGATATATTTATGTATGCAAGAAACAGGTCTAAAATATTGGCAATATGGGATCAGACTATTCAGGAAGAGCAGGCTGGGAATGAAACAATATCCGGAGAAAATGCAGGCCAGATTAATTCAGATTATTCATACCTTACATCAATGGGAAGATTTAATTATGGAAAGGTATATGAAACTGATGTTATCAATAATGCACTTGAGAAAATGTCAGCTGGGGAATCGCCGTATAAATATGTGCCATCAGTTGATGATAATGGACATGGAACATTTATGGCAGGTATTGCAGCCGGTTCACAGACAAAAGCTTTTATGGGTGCAGCGCCTGATGCGCAGCTTGTCGTTGTTAAATTAAAACAGGCGAAGCAATATCTAAGAGATTATTATCTTATAAGAAATGATATTGAAGCATATGAAGAATCAGATATTATGGCAGGAATAAGATTTCTTAGATATATTGCATTAAAGGAAAATAAACCGCTGGTTATATGTCTGGGGGTTGGAACAGCGTCAGGTTCAAGAATGGGGCTTACACCACTTGCAAGTATGCTTAATTCTATGGCATTAAGAAATAATATTGTGGTGGTTACACCGGTTGGTAACGAGGGCAATGCAAGAACCCATATAAGTGGGAGAGCTGCAGATGAGGATAATTCATGGATGGATATAAGCGTTGGCGATAATGTGGAGGGGTTTTCTTTGGAAATCTGGGCGGATACTTTTGATATATTGTCGGTATCATTTGTATCACCGTCGGGTCAGGTAATACCAAGAATACTGGTACGAGTCGGGCAGAGCAGTGAGTTTAAGTTCTTACTGGAAAATACAACTGTAAGTATAGACTATAGGATTGCAGAGACTGTATCAGGATATGAGGTTATATTTATAAGATTTTTAGCACCGTCAGAAGGGGTGTGGAAAATAAGAGCATATAGTATAGCTGGAATTTCAGGAGAATTTAATGCATGGCTGCAGTTAAAGGACTTTATCAAAGGAGAAGTATTTTTTTTAAGGTCAGAGCCGGATACAACACTTACGGAGCCATCGGCCGCATTTTCACCAATAAGTGTTGGAGCGTATAATCATATTACAGGTGGTATATCAGTTGATTCAGGAAGAGGATATACATCGGATAACAGAGTTAAGCCGGATATTGTTGCGCCGGGAGTTAATGTATATGGACCGGCAGCAGGAGGAGGCTTCATATTAAAGAGTGGAACAAGTATAGCTGCTGCGCATACGGCAGGGGCAGCAGCACTATTTCTTACATGGGGCGTGTATTATTGAAATGATATATTAATGACTAACAGTAAGATTAAGACGATACTTATACGTGGAGCCACTAGGGATACAGACAGGCAATATCCTGATAATGTATGGGGATATGGTAAACTCAATGTTATCGAGTCTTTTTTGCAACTACGGCTTGTGTAGGTTTATATAATAGAGAATATCATTAAAAATTATCAAATTGAAAAACAAAACTGAATTTTAAGTTATAATTGATTTTAGAATTTAACTTAACTGGTTTTAAAAATGGAAAACTTAATATAAAAACTCAATATAAAAACATATTGAAAGGATATATTATTTGGGTTAATATATAAAAATATATAAATATATAGAGAGAAAAGGATAGAAAGATATGAAATACAAAGCAATAGCACTTGACCTTGATGGAACTCTTACTAACAGCCAGAAAAAAGTGTCAGAAAAGAACAAAGAAGTTATTTCTAAAGCAATAGAGGAAGGTATTAAGGTAATACTTGCATCAGGAAGACCACTTTTTGGAATAACCCCCGTAGCTGATATACTTGAACTGGAGAAGAAAGGCGGTTATATTCTTGCATATAATGGTGGTAATATAGTTGATTGTATGACAGGAGAACTTATATACAGCCGTTTTATACCACAGGAGTGTGTACATGATATATGTAGAGAATCAGAGAATAATGATGTGTATGCGATAACTTATTATAAAGATAAGGTACTTTCACAAAGTGATGAAGATGAATATGTAAAGAAAGAAGCGTTCTGTAATGGTGCAGATATTAAGAAGGTAGAAAGTCTTGAACAGTTTGTGGATTATCCTGTTGCAAAATATATAATAGTAGGAGAACACAGTAAGCTGCTTCCGGTAGAAAAAGTATTGAAGGAAAAGCATGGCAATCTTCTTGATATATTTTTCTCAGAGGACTATTTCCTTGAAGTTGTACCAAAAGGTGTAGCAAAGGATAAATCACTAGAAGCACTCCTTGATAAGCTTGGAATAAAAAGAGAAGAGCTTATAGCCTGTGGTGACGGAATGAATGACATTCCGATGATAGAATATGCCGGTCTTGGTGTTGCAATGGAAAATGCTTATCCCAAAGTAAAGGAAAGCGCAGATGTTATAGCCCCATCTAATGATGATGATGGAGTTGCATATATAATGGAAAAGTATATGGATATTTATTAATGAAGTATATATAAATGCCGATATAATAAATGAAACAAAAGTACTGAGGTTTTATTATTCAAGGAGGAGATTAAAGCTGAAACAGTATTATTTATCCAAAGGACACAACCTGTAGACAGAGTTAAAAATGTTGAAAAAATAAGTACGGTAAGAGAGCACAATGGTTCTGATATTAAAAAAGATGATTCATTTGAGGCAGTACTGGCTGCTGAAAGAAAACGTATTAATGCTAATACAGCTAAAGACAACAAGGCACACGGAAGTGCAGAAAGCCTTTATGCTAATGGAATGAATTATTATAATAATCAGGCTAAGGCTGCTTACTTTTACATGATGACTTCAACGACTGATTTTAAGGGATGAGTCGGATTGGAACAGGAAATGATAAGGGACTGTATAATAAGAATTATGCTTATTATACAGCCCCTTGTTTTGATATATTTGTTATTATAATTATACAGAAAATTTATTCTGTATAATCTGAGACGTTAAATTCCTCACCGTTTACAACCTTATTCATAAGTTCTTTAGCTGTATTAATAGAATTATCATCAGGTATTACAACGGACATTCCTGATAAGCCGTAAACCTGACCGGTCTTTGTTCCTGTAGTTCCGCTTACTGTGTATGATTGTACATTCCATGCCTTAGGATTAGATAACTGACCTCGTATAAGTGAGGTTATTGTTCCGGTTGACATATTAGTAAGTACCATATTTGATATGGCATCAAGAACGGCAGAATAATTAGTTAATATTGCAGGAGAAGTTGCTTTTGAAATAATGCCTTTAATTGCAGCTTCCTGATTACGACCACGCTGGAAATCCCCATCATTAAATGCTTTTCTTTCTCGTACAAACGCAAGAGTCTGTTCGCCGTTACATTCATTTTGACCGATATTAAAATGATAGCTTTCAGGTGCGGCTTCATAGCCATTAGTAAAATCAACGCTTGAATTAATGGTAATACCTCCGAGTGCATCGACAATTTCGACACAGCCTGTAAAGTTAAGCTTAATATAGTAATCAATAGATATAGAATATAATTTTTCAAGAGCAAGCTCGGAATATTCTATACCGGCATTACCCGCATGAGTAAGTTTATCAAGACCTGACTTGCCATCGGCATTACTGATGCTGATATAAGAATCTCTAGGTGTAGATACAAGAAGCAACTGTCTTGTCTTAGGATTTACAACGGCAAGGATATTAACATCACTTCGGCCTATAGAAGATATTTGTCCTTCACCATCATTACCTGATAGATATACGATAAATGGTTCCTGATTAACCTTCTTATCATTAGCACTTAGTTTGACTTCAGTTGTAATCTTAATGGTATCAATAATTCTTGTTTTATCTTCAAAATCACTGTATTGTTCTGCAAGTGTTGAACGCACAGAATCATGTACAACAAATGCCTGTATATTTTTGCCCTCATACAGGTTATTTAAAAGGTCTTCCCATTTTGTATAAGTCTTGGTATTAAGAGAAGTATTCTTATCAGCCTCAATATCACTGATAGCCTTTGTAGTTACTGCACTGTTTACAGTTGAATTATAACCAAATGTATAAGAAAGTGCATCATCTAATGAGGCTGCCGGGTCATTTTTTAATACCATGACATCGATAATATCGGTTTTGGTCATTTTTCCGGTAATAACGCCGAGTGTACTGCTCAACTTTGCGGCATATAAAAAACCGGTTAGAAGTACAGCAGACATAAGTATTG
The DNA here is from genome assembly GCA_900545725.1 of uncultured Eubacterium sp. Lineage (GTDB taxonomy): Bacteria > Bacillota > Clostridia > Lachnospirales > Lachnospiraceae > Lachnospira. The sequence continues at coordinate 23,348 of URAI01000011.1, read as the reverse complement.
ATATGATTTTTCCCAATATATGAGCCTTAGTAAACTGGCTGGTGAATGTATACAGTGTAATGAGTATTAATACTACATTGAGCATTACAAGATATTTAACAGGAAGCATTTCAAGGCTGAATATCTTAAGTAAAAATAATACGAGCAGCACTACCTGTATAAATACAAGAATAAGACCGCTAAATGTGCGGACAGCTCTTTTTTTTCTTCTTCGTCCTTTTGGTGAAAGTTCAGAAGAAGATTTAAAAAGATAATGCATATCTCCTTTAGTTCTTTTAAAAACGTTAGACATATAAAACTCCATTTCCAGGCGTAATATTAAAATCAGCGGTAAAAATAAACGGAATAATCGTGTTGTAAGATGCTGCAGAGTAGTACCGTTTATAATGCTGTAATTAATGATTGAATCCGCCTTAAGACAATCATTTGTCGTATCTTAATATTATATTATTTTAAAAAAGTCATAATTGGATTTTTGAATTTTACAATTAGTAAAAAGTAGTAATCTTATATCAAAAATAATAATTAAAAATACGCATACATTCTATTATACATAAATTAAAAAAAATGACAATTAAATACTTGTATGAATGTGATATTTTTAAATACTTGTACGAATGTTATATTTTATAAGGTTATCTATAAATGTTTATATATGAACATTTATATTTTCTGCCTGATAAATAAAAAACTTTAATGGTGAAAAGAAAAACGTCTGCGAAAAAAATTACACATCTTCACAACGGGGTATAAGGAAATCGGGATTAGTATATGTAAAAATGTTAATTATTTAGAAGATACATATATTAAAAGTTAATAAAAAATACTTTAAAGAAGTACAGTTTAAACCTATATAAAATTTTTAATACAAATACATATGTCCGCCTGGCACATACAACTATATATTATTAATTAAAACAGTGGTTCAATTGCGGGTGAAAATATTGTTTACTTTAAATTATTCAGAAAAATGTGAAAAAAATAACATATTGCACAAAAAACTTGCAAATGGCAGTCATGTTTTATATAATATTGCTTGGGTAAAATAACGCTGGAACGTATTAACGTGCAGGCGTAGAAGAAAAGGAGTTATATAGGTTATGGGATATGTTGATGAAGTCTTAGACTTAGTATCTAAGAAAAATGCAGATCAGCCTGAATTTTTACAGGCAGTAACAGAGGTACTTAATACATTAAGACCAGTTGTAGAAGCTAATGAAGAACTTTACAGAAGCAATGCGATTTTAGAGAGAATTACAGAGCCTGACAGAGTACTTATGTTCCGTGTACCATGGGTAGATGATAAGGGACAGGTACAGGTAAACAGAGGATTCAGAGTACAGTTCAATAATGCAATTGGACCATACAAGGGTGGTCTTCGTTTACATCCATCAGTTAATTTAGGAATTATCAAGTTCTTAGGTTTTGAGCAGATTTTCAAAAATTCACTTACAAGCCTTCCAATCGGTGGTGGTAAGGGTGGTTCTGACTTTGATCCTAAGGGTAAGTCAGACAGAGAAATCATGGCATTCTGCCAGAGCTTTATGACAGAACTTTGCAAATATATCGGAGCAGATGTTGATGTTCCAGCCGGTGATATCGGAACAGGCGCAAGAGAAATCGGTTATATGTTTGGACAGTATAAGAGAATCAGAGGAACATACGAAGGCGTTCTTACAGGTAAGGGACTTTCATATGGTGGTTCTTTAGCAAGAACAGAAGCTACAGGTTATGGCCTTCTTTATATTACAGAAGAACTTATGAAGTGTCATGGTGATTCACTTGAAGGTAAGACAATAGCTGTTTCAGGTGCAGGTAATGTTGCTATCTATGCTATCCAGAAGGCTCATCAGCTTGGAGCTAAGGTTGTTACATGCTCAGATTCAACAGGCTGGATTTATGATCCAGAAGGAATTGATGTAGATCTCCTTAAGGAAGTTAAGGAAGTTAAGAGAGCAAGACTTACAGCTTATGCTGAGGCAAGAAAGTCTGCACAGTACCATGAGAAGAAGAATGGTGAGCATGGTGTATGGTCAGTTAAGTGTGATATCGCTCTTCCATGTGCTACACAGAACGAACTTGACCTTGAAGATGCTAAGCAGTTAGTTGCTAACGGTGTTAAAGCTGTTTGTGAAGGTGCTAACATGCCTACAACTCTTGAAGCTACAGAATATTTCCAGAACAATGGTGTAATGTTCATCTGTGGTAAGGCTGCCAATGCTGGTGGTGTTGCTACATCAGCTCTTGAAATGAGCCAGAATAGTGAAAGACTTAGCTGGACATTTGATGAAGTAGATGCTAAGTTACAGCAGATCATGGTTAATATCTATCATAACATTGATGATGCTGCAAAGCAGTATGGTATGGAAGGTAACTATGTTGCCGGAGCTAACATCGCTGGTTTCCAGAAGGTTGTTGATGCTATGCTTGCACAGGGTGTTTGCTAATTAGTAATTCTATATTAGGAATATTAATGTATTAGTTATACAGACGAATTATAATACATAGTAAATATCAGTCAGATTATTCTGACATGAATTACCAGCCGTTAAAAGCTTTATAGCTTTTTTACGGCTGGTTTTTGTATATTTAGCGCTAAATATTATTTAGAAGTAAATGTTATAAAAGAACGTATTTGTATTTTGACAAATCAAAAGTATACAAGCAGTGGTCAGCTGTGTTATTATAAAAATTAAGTAATTAAAGAAATGGAGATAGTGTGAAAAATAATGCTGATGCGATTATTTTTCACACGGCTCTTTGTATTGCAGGCGGCACAAAGAAGCCATTATCGCAGCAGCAAATCTGACATTTTCTGCGCGGTTCCTCCGGCATATAAAATGCCTGCGGAATGGAGATTAATATGGCAGCATTATTTGATGGTGTAAAAAGAATGACTGATGATGAATTAAGAATGCAGATAGCTTTCTTAAGAAATATTACATTTGCTAATGTTGCGAAAGAGACCGGAAACAGGGTTATCGGAGGAATTGCAGGTTTTGCTAATTCGATAACAGAGGCGTTTTCAGGTAAAAAACCATTTTCATACCAGATAAAGAACGTATCAGGAATGATAAGAGATGATTATGATAAAATGTCAGCAAATGACAGAATACAGCTTGAATATAATTTAAAGACACTTATGTTTGAAAAGTGCAGGGAACTTAATGACGATATTAAAGATGAAGAAGTCAGTGATGAGAGATTGTCATTTTTAATAGTTAATGAAGCTGCAAAGATATATCCATCCATTGAAAAATATGCGGCAAGCGCTAATAAAATAGAAAAAATTCACATAGAATATAAAAAGGCATTTATAAATAGTCTGCATGCATATCTTCAGAAGCAGGAGGCTGCGGATATTAAAAGGGTTGATAATCAGATACAGTTACGTCTTAATGAGGTATCCATGGAAATTAAAAGAGAGCTTCAGAAGGCGCTGCTTCCAAAGGAATTTAGCGGAAGAGGAATTGGAAAGATATTAAGGCTTGAGAGGGGAACTAAGTATCTTGAAAGAACTGTTGATATAATTGGTGCGGATTGTTTTGACATGACAGATGTCAATATAGAGACAGCATTTGCAGCAGTAAGAGGATTAAAGAGGATATCCAGACTTCTTTTTGCTGAGTTTATATGGAGAGTATATGATATAAGCGGTATAAGATTTGCTGTTGATAAGACAATACTCCCATCATATATACAGCCGGATAAGCAGCAGGAGCATTATGAAGAGGAGAAAAAACTAAGAGTACTTTTAACAGACAGGGCTGAGGCTGAAAACAAGCTTAAGAAAGCTGATGAAGAGATATTTAAGATAGAACATAAGATAGAGGACAATTCGGACAGATTAGAGCTCGAACAGCGTGATTATGAGGAAGCACAGCTTGAATTTATGAGTCTGGAAAGTAAAAAGGATGAGTATATATCGGGAAAACATTCTGATTCAGAGACTAAGAGCTATTATAATCAGGTTAATGAAAAGAAGCGTAAGTTAGATAATGCTAAAGAAGACTGGGCAAAAAGGCAGAAGAAGTTAAATGAGCTTATGGGATTAAAGGAAAAACTTGAATCAGAAAGAAACAGTGCAAGAATTAATTATGAGGTTGTAAAAAGCAAATCTGAGAAGCAGGTAAATGAAAAGTCAATGGCGCTTAGAATTAAGTGGGAAGCTTTTTATTTCAGGTTTAAGATAGAGGAAAGAATATTTGAAAGGCTTGTTATAGATTTTACGGATGCAGACATATTACACATTGAGTATTATTTAAAAGAGCTGCATGACAGCAGAGATATGAGTTCGTATGCATATGAAAATATATCTGACGATATGACAATTAAACAAAGTGATGTAAATGATAATGTTGATGCAGCGGCTGATAATATACAAGAGACATATCTTGTTACATATTGTAATATTTCCTCTGGAAAAAATGTTAAAATTACTTATAAAGATAATGAAATAATCAATATTGAGAGAGTATAGTGTGAAAAATAAGTTTGATACAGTTGAAAAAGTTGAAAAATTTCTTAATACAATTCCACAATTTGTAGAAAAAACGGGAGTTGAGAGGTGCAGACTGCTTTTAAAAGAGCTTGGCAGTCCACAGGATAAGCTTAAGGTCATACATGTTGCGGGGACTAATGGTAAGGGTTCGGTATGTTCGTATATTAATGAGATACTGATACATAACGGATATAAAACAGGTTTTTTTACTTCTCCCCATCTTGTAGATATAAGGGAGCGGATAAGATTATGTAATGATATGGTATCTAAGGATACTTTTATCAGATATTTTAACAGAGTATATGAAGCAGCATTAAGACTTAAAAAGGATAATACAGATATTGCATATTTTGATTATTTTCTTGCAATTGCAATGTGCATATATTCAGATGAAAATGTGGATTATGTAGTAATGGAAACAGGACTTGGTGGAAAACTTGATGCTACTAATGCAATAGCTCATCCTGTTTTATCAGTCATTACTACAATTAGTCTTGAACATACAGCAATTCTTGGTGATACATTAGAAAAGATTGCCACTGAAAAGGCTGGAATCATTAAAAAAGGTGTACCTGTCGTTTTTTTAGCAAAAAAAGACGAAACAACGGCTGTGTTTATAAACAAAGCAAAAGAAGCAGGAACTGTTTATACTGCTGTAATGCCAAAAGACTATAAAATTAGGGAAAACAAGGCAAATTATATTGATTTTTTGGTTAATAATGAGTATTATAAGAATGATTGCTTTGTAATAGACAGTAAGGCAATATATCAGGTAGAAAACTGCACGCTTGCACTTACGGCGGCAGCAGTGATGCAAAGATATAATATTGCACATATTGATATTCAATGCAGCAGAAAAGCTGTAAGAGAAGCACATTGGGAGGGACGTATGGAAGAAGTTCTTCCTGATGTATATGTTGACGGGGCACATAATCCGGAAGGAATTGATGCATTTATAAGTTCAGTTAAGGGGATGTGTCAGGGGAAGTCATGCATGTTATTATTTTCTGTAGTAAGGGATAAGAACTTTGAACAGATGATAAGTAAGTTATGTGCCTGTGGATTATTTGACGAATATGTAATTACACAGGTAGGTGGAGCAAGGCAGCTTGATGATAAGAGCATGAAAGATGTATTTATGAAATATACCGGTAAGAAGATAACGGAACATGTATCGGTAAGGGATGCCTTTGATTATGCACTAAAGAATAAGAAACATCTGCTTGTATGTGCAGGTTCTTTATATCTTACAGGCGAGATTAAGTCAATTATAAGCAGTTATACTGCGGAATAGAGGTATTTTTATGATAGATTTTGATGAAGAGATTAAGAAGTTTAAACCAAGTCTTGAAGTAGAAGATGCGGAGGAAGCCATTTATAATAACGATGTTCCTGATATTGCAGAACTTATTAATAAGATTGTAGCTGACAAGAATAAAAGATAATTTTTTGTAAGACGGAATGGAGATAATATAGATTATGAGATGTTATAAATGTGGCTGTGTATTATCAGCAGGTGATAAATGTCCACAGTGTGGAATAGATGTTTCTGTATTTAAAAAGACTGCAAAGGTATCTAATTCATACTATAATCTCGGACTGGCAAAGGCTCGTGTAAGAGATTTATCAGGAGCTGCAGAAAGCTTAAGGACAAGTATTGCAATTAATAAATATAATATAGATGCACGTAATCTTTTAGGACTGGTATATTGCGAGATGGGAGATGTTGTAGAAGCATTAAGCGAATGGGTGCTTAGTAAGAATATTAAGCCGGATGATAATCCGGCAAGTTCTTATATAACACAGATACAGTCTAACCAGAGTAAGTTTGAGACGGTAACTAATGCTATTAAGAAGTATAACCAGTCATTAAAATATGCCAAAGAAGGTAATATAGATATGGCTGTTATACAGTTGAAAAAGGTTGTTACGCAGTATCCGAAGCATATTAAGTCAATGCTCTTACTTTCTCTTTTATATATTAAGAATAAAGAATATAACAGAGCAAAGAAGCTTCTTAACAATATATTAAAGATAGACAGAAATAATACATTAGCAAAATTATATCTTCAGGAAATTGAGGAAGATATGCAGGCTAAGAAGAAAGAATCACAAAGTACATCATTTCTTCCTAAGAAAAGAGAGAAGATTGAAGAGAGAAAACCTCTTAGTGGGGATGATGTTATTATGCCAAGGTCATCTTATAAAGAACCAAGTAATGGTGCAATTACAATAGTTAATATACTTATTGGTGTAGCCATTGGTGCAGCTCTTATATGGTTCCTTATAATTCCATCTAAGTATAAGGGCATTACAGCAGATTATAATAAGAGTATTCAGGATTACAGTGAACAGTTATCATCAGGTAACGTTGAACTTAATTCCCTTGAATCACAGCTTAATCAGGTAAAGAGAGAGAAAGAAAGCCTTGAGGAGAAGCTGTCACAGTTAAGTGGTGACAGTGGAAGTAATAAGCTGTTAACTGCTGTTATATCAGCAGCTAATGAATATATAGCAAAGGATTATACAAAGGCGGCAGAAGAGCTTTTAGATGTAGAAGTAAGCTCACTGCCAACAAGTGAAGCAAAGTCTTTGTACAATACGATAGCAGAGGAAACAATGAAGTCTGCATCAACAGAATTATATGATAAGGCGAAGTCGGCGTATGATAAGTTGGATTATACAGAAGCAGCAGATTATTATGTCAAGGCTTATAAGTGTGATACAACTATGGCAGAAGCAGCATATTATGCAGCAAAGTGCTATGTGTCACTGGGACAGACAGAAAATGCCGTTAAATACTATCAGTATATTGTGGACGATTTCCCATCAAGCTCTTATTATAAAGAGGCAAGTGCATATGTTAGTTCACACTAATCCTCATTTCGGATATGGCTTTGCGGTAATCTTAATAACAAAAGAATATTATATGATGTCACATAAGCTGTCATCATATTGCAGAATACTTATGAAAGCTCTGAAGGATTATGATTATTATCCTTTGGGGCTTTTATTTTATTTTTTATTTATAAGAAAGCAGATAGAATTATTATCAGAATGGAGGGGCTATGGATAGCAATATTTTAAAGGGACATTCAAATGATAAATTAAATGGCGGCTTAAGTGATGAAAGTAATAATATACAGAATGATGGGATAAGACACACAGATTACATATATATGATAAATGGTAATACAATGATTATCAGCATGAATTCGGAATTAGATCATCATCTTGCTGATGAGATGCGCATGATAATAGATGAAGTTATAGATAACAGGGGTGTATGTGATATTATATTTGATTTTTGTAAGATTAATTTTATGGACAGCTCAGGTATAGGACTTATTATGGGAAGATATAAAAAAATCAGGGACAAAGGAAAGATATATATTGTAGGTGCTAACCAGAGTGTGCAAAGAATACTTCTTATTTCAGGTCTGCATAAGATAGTTGGTATTTTAAAGGATGTAAATAGTGCTATTCGTGATATCAGGAGAGGAGATGGGATAAATGAATAAAAAAAGTGGAAGCATGGTGGAAATGGATAACATACAGACAGTATATGAGAATGAAATGGAGATTATATTTGATGCAAAGTCAGAAAATGAAAAATTTGCAAGAGTTGTTGCAGCAGCATTCTGTACAAGACTTGATCCGACGATAGAACAGATAACAGATGTAAAGACTGCGGTGTCAGAGGCTGTAACTAACTGTATAGTACATGGCTATGATAATTGTAAGACGTCTGATAAAAAAATATACATGAAATGTATATTAAGGGATAGTGAGCTTACAGTGGTAATAAAGGATAATGGTGTGGGAATTGATAATATAGAAAAGGCGATGGAGCCTATGTATACATCTAAGCCGGAACAGGAGCGTTCCGGAATGGGATTTTCATTTATGGAGGCTTTTATGGATGAACTTGAGGTAGTATCAGAGAGAAATAAAGGAACTACAGTTGTTATGAAAAAGCGTTTTGTGGACTAAAAAGTATTTGTTATATCAATTGAAATAGCGTAAAAAATAATGCTGATTCGATTATTATGGCATTAAAAATGCCTGTGGAGTATGGATTAGTATAAATTGTAGAATAAGAGCTGTGTAGAAAATTAATAAGATAGGGTGTGATTATTATGGATCATACGAAAGAGCTTATTGAAAATGCACACAAAGGAGATAAGAAAGCAAGAGAGCAGCTGGTGCTTGAGAATATGGGACTGATAGGAAGTATTGTTAAAAGATTTGCAGGCAGGGGCTGTGAACAGGAGGATTTATTCCAGATAGGAAGCATAGGACTTATTAAGGCAGTTGATAAATTTGATACATCATATGATGTGAGATTTTCAACGTATGCAGTGCCTATGATTACAGGAGAGATTAAAAGATTTTTAAGAGATGACGGAATGATTAAAGTGAGCCGTTCACTTAAAGAAAATGCAATAAAGACAGCAAGGGCAGTAGACGAGTACAGGAAGGAACATCTAAAAGAGCCTACGGTTGAGATAGTATCCCGGATGACAGGAATTGCTGTTGAAGAGATAGTTATGTCATTCGAAGCATCTGCGGATATAGAATCCATTTATAAGACAATTTACCAGGGGGATGGAAGTGAAGTACAGTTAATTGACCGCCTGCCTGAAAATAAAAATGTACATGATGAAGTGGTTAATACAATGGTAATACATGAACTTATAGACGGGTTGTCAGAAAATGAAAAAAAGATTATAAAGATGCGTTATTTTGAAGAGCGTACACAGACAGATATAGCTGTAGAGCTTGGAATATCACAGGTTCAGGTATCAAGACTTGAAAAAAGAATACTGGCTGCCATGCGGGAAAAGATAAGCTGAGATTGAGGTGTTTTTATCTTGGTATTATTTACAGAAGATATAATTGTATAAATATGATAAATATGTAAATACTTGTATATAGAGCATAAAAGCAGATGACAGCAGTGATTTTAAGCTGTATCGGCTGACAGTATCATTGTACATGCCAATAATATGATAATAAATGAGGAAGATATGAGTGAGAATGTAAAGCTGTATATACAGATAGAGAAAAATAATCAGGTCAGCAAAAGAGATATCCACATAAGTGATATAGCTGATATATTCTGTAATGATAAAAATATTCAGGCAAGGGTTAATTCAATAAAGCTTATTAAGCTTCCTGATGTGAAACAAAAAAGAATCAGTCTTAGCATTATAGATGTAATTAAGGCAATTAACCGGATATATCCAGATGTTGAAGTGGACAATATCGGAGAGAGCAGCTTTATTATAGACTATATCAGGGAAAAAAAGAAAAATATGTGCATTACATGGCTTATGATTGCATTTACCACAGTGTTTATATTTGTGGGCAGTGCATATGCGATAATGGCATATAATAATGATGTAAGTACCAATGAGATATTTGAAAAGATATATAAGATGTTTGATACACCACAGCTTATGGATTACAAACTGATGGAAATAATGTATGCAATAGGTCTGGCACTTGGAATTATAATATTCTATAACCATTTTGGTGGAAAGAGACTTTCAAGCGATCCTACACCGCTTGAAGTTCAGATGGATAAATATAATACAGAGATAAGTGATGCGATAATTAACGGCAGGGCGGCACAGGATAATGGAAAAAAGTCTGAAAAATAAAATATCTGTAAATTCATATTTAATAAATATGCCAAAGAAAGGGAGTGTATCGTGTGGCTGTTATGTATAAAAATTATAATGGAAATATTTATAGGTATTGCAGCAGGCTGCATTACTGCATCAGGATTATTCGCAGTAATTAACAGTATTCAGATTGTCAACAGGATAGCTGATGTAACACATACTGTAAATTGTATACTGTATTATGAAGATGTTATAATTTCTGGTGCCATAGCCGGAAATCTTTTATGGATACTTGATATTCATATACCATTGGGAATTACAGGTGTAATTATATACGGATTTTTTTCGGGAATGTATATTGGATTGTTTCTTGTAAGTCTTGCTGAAATGGTTAATTCATTTCCTGTATTTTTACGCAGGATAAGGATTGCAAAGGGACTGGGGATAATCGTGCTTGCAATTGGAATGGGTAAGGCGGCCGGACAGCTTATATATTATTTTTTGTTATATTAAGACACAATATAAAATTGTATAAGGAAAATATCAATTACATTCCATATATTATTTTTTATTATAAAATGCGTTTTTGTAATAGAAATTGTTATAAAAAATATTAGTAAGAAATATTGTAGCTTGTTAATATTTTAAGATAAATATGGATTAATAACGGAGGTATATAATTGATAAGTGAAAAATATAATGAATACGTTAAAGAAGTTTCACCAAAACCTGATTATGCAGGGAACTGTGTCAGGGCATTTATAACGGGTGGTGCAATATGTACGGTTGGGCAGATTATAATGGAGATTTTAAAAAAATATGGTATAGGCAAAGATGAAGCAGGACTTTGGACAACCATAATACTTGTACTGATAAGTGTGGTTCTTACAGGCCTTAACATATATCCACAGATAACAGCTTTTGGTGGCGCAGGAAGTCTTGTGCCTATTACAGGTTTTGCAAACAGTGTTGCCGCACCTGCCATAGAATACAAAAAAGAAGGTCAGGTATTTGGAATTGGCTGTAAGATATTTACCATATCAGGACCGGTTATTTTATATGGCATATTCAGTTCATGGGTACTGGGTCTGATATATTGGATTATTATATGCCTTAGAAATGTGGGTTGATAAAAATATATCTGAATATTTTTATAAGGCTGTTTGTGCAGCAGGTATCACATAGCAGCCATTATTTATGAGCCGGGACAGATATTCATGTTGTGTTTCGTTCTGATTATGTTTATTTGGTTTGTATTTATCCGGAATTGCATTTTAAGCATTGGAAATATTTGTTAATAAATGCCTGCAGAATGGGGGTTGATGTGATAATTGGAAAACAGAGTGTTTTATTTGATACACCGGTTTATGTTGAGCAATATGCAAGTGTTGTGGGGAAAAAAGAAGGAGAAGGACCGCTTGCTGACTTTTTTGATGAAATAATAGAAGATGCCATGCTTGGAATGAATACATGGGAAGAGGCGGAAGGAAGATTACAGGCAAGGGCTGTAAGCCGTTTGTTAGAAAAATCACAAATATCAAAGGATGATATACGATATATGTTTGCAGGTGATTTGCTGGGACAGCTTATTGCAACTTCATTTGGTCTTGAAAAATTTAATATACCTGTATTTGGACTATTTGGAGCCTGTTCTACAATGAGTGAGGCAATATCACTTGGAGCTATGGCAGTAAGTGGAGGTTTTGCACAAAATGTTATTGCATTGGCATCAAGTCATTTTGCAAGTGCAGAAAAGCAGTTCAGGTATCCACTTGAGTACGGCAGTCAGAGACCTCTTACGTCGACATGGACTGTTACCGGCTGCGGAGCATTAATTCTTACATCGCAGATAACCGGGGTGAAAGTAAAAGGAATTACTAACGGAAAAATCATTGATTACGGAGTAAAAGATTCAATGAATATGGGAGCGTGTATGGCTCCGGCAGCGGCAGATCTTATATTGGTTAATTTTAAGGATTTCAAAGTTGATGAGAAATATTATGACCTTATTATAACAGGAGATTTAGGTATGGTAGGAAAGGGGATTATTATAGATATTCTAAAAGAAAAAGGATATGATATTTCGTCAAGATATACCGACTGTGGTGTAGAGATATTTGATTCGCAAAGACAGAACACAAAGGCAGGAGGAAGTGGATGCGGCTGTTCTGCTGTTACATTGTGCTCATATATTCTTGATAATATGAAAGCCGGTAAATGGAAAAGAGTATTATTTGTGCCGACTGGAGCATTATTGTCAACAGTAAGCTTTAATGAGGGAAAGAGCGTGCCGGGAATAGCACATGGAGTTATATTTGAGGTTGTTTAGAAACGTGATTATTATATTTAGCTTAAGGCGTTAAATATAATGTAATAAATGTGTTGGAGATAAAGAGGAACAATCTTACTATATTTAATTTAAAGCGCTGATAATATAAATTTGGAATGGGGTGTGACAGATGATATTTATTAAAGCATTTATAACCGGTGGAATTATATGCGTGCTTACTCAGATACTTATGGATAATACAAAACTTATGCCCGGAAGAATAATGGTTATTCTGGTGTGCCTTGGAGCATTGCTTGGTGCAGTTGGAGTATATGAACCGTTTCTTGATTTTGCAGGAGCAGGCGCTTCTGTTCCGCTGCTTGGCTTTGGAAATGTATTATGGAAGGGAATAAAAGAAGCAGTTATAGAAGATGGATTTCTTGGACTGTTTAAGGGCGGTTTTAAAGCGTGTGCCGTAGGAGTGTCAGCAGCACTTGTATTTAGTTATATAGCTTCATGGATATTTGAACCTAAAATGAAGAAAAAATAATAAACATAAAAAGACAAAAGATAATAAAAAGAGATATTGAAATAAAATCTTAAAAAGAATAATAAAAAAGAATAATAAAAAAGAATAATAAAAAAATAATAAAAAAGAAGCTGTGGCATTATGACAACTATACTATATAGATATTAAAAATATTAATCTATAAACGGTATAAAGTCTGATGCCACAGCTTGTTTTATGGTGTTGTTATATTGTTATTAGCATTGTTATTATTACTATTATTATTATTATTATTATTATTATTATTATTATTACCGGTGTTGTTATTGTTACCGGCGTTGTTAATATTGTTATTAGAATTATTATTGTTGTTATTACCATTACCGACATTATTACCGGCATTGTTACCATTATTATTACCGTTATTATTATGAACGGCAGCTGTTGTGGTCTGGTTATTATTGTTATTCTGTGCAGAGGCCTGTGTGGTCTGCTGTGTATTACCGGCAGTAGTTGAGTCATCAGGTGAAACTGTAGGTGTTATGCTGTTATGCGAGTGATGTGAGCCGTCACATACATCTGTAATTGTATCGTCTGATATTGCATAGGCACCATCAGCAGCTTCCATACCGGAGGCAGATTTTTTAATAAATACTCTTGTAGATGTATTAGTACATCCAACAGATGCTATCTTTCCGGAATCATTACATATAGTAAGTTTTACATGAGTATCACATGTATCAGCAGGAATATTATCCGCTGCAAAATATTCTGTAACAAGCTGGCTTCCGCGAGGGTCACTGTCACATAAGCCGTCTGCTGCGAGTTTGCCTGACTGCGAACATACAGTCTGCTCTACAATTCCATCAGGCATAGGAAATGAACCTGTAGGCTGGTCGGCACTTATCTGTTTCATTATATCATGCCATATGGTTCTGTGGTCAATTGATGACGGAAGTACTTTGGAATTATCATCATAACCAATCCATATGGATGATGTATAGTATGGTGTAAATGCACAGAACCACTTATCTGTTTCATTCTGTGTTGTACCTGTCTTACCGGCTACAGGCTGGTTGTCTAATCTGGCAGCTGATGCTGTACCTTCGTTTACAACTGACTGTAATGCACTTGTAAGAAGCCATGCGGTTGTAGGCTTTAAGACTTCTCTTGTCTCGGCAGTAGAATTGTCAATAAGCAGATTACCATTATTATCATAAACCTTAGTATAGTATATAGGTCTGATATATGTTCCTTTGTTGGCAATTGCTGCATAAGCGGCTGTCATATCAATATTTTTTACACCATATGTCATACCGCCAAGGGCAAGAGACTGTACTACATCATGGCTTCCGTTGACAGCATTCTTAGCTGAAACAAGTGTTGATAAGCCAAATTTCTCAAGGTAATTAAAGCCTGCCTGTGGTGTGATCTGTGTAAGGACTTTAACGGCAGGTACATTCTGTGATAACATAAGAGCTTCACGAACGCTCATAAGACCACGATATTCTCCTTTGGTAAAGTTAGTTACAAGCTGTGAAGACGATGAGTAATAATAAGGTGCATCGTCTATAGCTGTAGCCAGTGTTATAGCTCCCATATCAAGAGCTGGTCCATAAGCTGCCAGAGGCTTGATTGCCGAACCGGGCTGTCTTGTAGTACCTGTTGCACGGTTAAGTGTTCTGTTGCCTGTCTTATCTCCTCGTCCGCCTACAAGAACTTTGACATATCCTGTATGCTGGTCCATAAGTGAGAAAGATATCTGTGGCTGTATTGTGAATGTAAGTGATTCTGATAATACTATATCATCTTCACCAACGATATGGTCTTTATATCGTTCAACATATGCTTTTGCAGTATCTTCATTAGTCTGTGTAAGGCTGAAATCAGGATCACCATATTCATTCTTATACCAGTTAAGCATGCCGTAATGTGTATAGTAAGAAACTTTTCCCGAAGAATCCTTAACACTTAATGCATAAGAAATTGAAAATTCGGTTGAACTTGGATAATAAGAAGGATTATTTACAACTGAATCTGCAATAGACTGCATATTACTATCCTGGGTTGAATATATCTGTAATCCTCCCTTATATATAAGGTTAGTTGCCTGACTTTCGGTATAACCTTTCTGAGTCTTTAAATCTTCAATAAGTTCGTCGATAAGTGTATCTACATAATATGAATAAGTTGATGTTGATGATGTTGCGATGTCAAGACTTTCAACACGTGCATATACATCATCGGCAAGAGCTTCTTCATATTCATCTTCATCAATGTAGCCTTGTGAAAGCATATTTCTTAAGACCTTCTGCTGACGCTCCTGATTGTAATCGGGATTCTTAACAGGGTTAAGCTTTGTCGGGTTCTGCGTTATAGATGCAATAACAGCACACTCACTAAGTGTAAGCTCTGAAACATCTTTTCCAAAGTAGCCATTAGAGGCAGCCTGGATACCATAGTAACCATTCCCGAGATTAATAGTATTAAGATAATCTTCAAGAATCTCCTGTTTGTTCATATATGTCTCAAGTTTGACAGCAAGATACTGTTCCTGAACCTTACGCTTAATCTTTTCTATAGTTGTCTCATTATATGCATTAAATACATTATTCTTAAGTAACTGCTGTGTAAGAGTACTTGCACCCTGCGACAAATCGCCATTACTTAAGGTTATATAAGCAGCACGTGCGATACCTTTGATATCAATACCATTATGCTCATAAAAACGTTCATCTTCAATTGCAACAAATGCATGCTGGAGCTGAAGAGGAACATCCTCAATATCTACAGATATACGGTTAGAACCGGATGTAGATAACATCTGAATCTCTTCTCCGTCGCTGTTATATATCTTAGAAGCGTAACCTGTAGGTGATACATCTATTGTAGATACATCCGGAGCATCAGCGATTATACCCTGAATTGCGCCAAGTACGAGGCATGAGCCTGATACAAGTATTGCTATAGCTATTATCAGCAGGAACTTAACAGAAGTAATTCCTACTTTGGTTCCTAGTTTCTTGGTGGCGGAATTAAGTAGCTTTTTCTGGTGTGTAATGCTTTTTCTGCCATAATCCATATATTAATCCTCCTTTTTAGTAAAAAAATTATATCATAAATAAATAATTTTGACAAATGAATAAGGTATAATGTAAGCTTATTAATATATTGTTATAGGATTGTGCTGTGCCAGAGCCTGATTGTGATAAGAGCCGGCAGACAGCAGTGATAATCTGTTTAATAAATATTGAAATTAAAAAATTATTAAGGGAGCTTAATATTTATGAAGATTGTATATAAGAATGGAACGGATGAAATTGTAGAGAAAAAATCAAGATTTATTGCCCATGTATATAACGTTGACAGTGAGGAAAAGGCGGCGGATATAATTAACGGCATTAAGAAAAAATATTGGGATGCCAGACATAATTGTTATGCATATATTATAGGAGATAATAATGAAATACAAAAATTCAGTGACGACGGGGAACCTCAGGGAACGGCAGGAAAGCCTATAATGGATATAATAGCTGCATCGCAGGTGCATAACTGCCTGATAGTAGTTACAAGATATTTTGGAGGAACACTGCTTGGTACAGGAGGTCTTATAAGAGCATATCAGGAGGCTTCTAAAAAGGGACTTGATAAAAGTGAAATTATAGATGCAATAGAGGGTGTGAGTGCATATATTGATACAGACTATAATAACATGGGTAAAATCAGGTACATCTGTGAAGAGGAGAGAGTGACTATTGAAGATATACAATATACAGAAAAAGTGCATATGAAGCTGCTCATACCAAAGGATGACTATGTGCACTTTGTACATATAATAACTGACCGTTTTTCAGGAAATCTTGAAGTTATAAAAGAAGGAGAACAAAAATACAGTAAAGTACCATCAGGAGAGATAATATTGCTGTAAAATTATGAATAAAAAATTAACAATGGTAATAAAGCACAAAAGAATTACAAAAAATGTGAAATGTAAACAATATATTGTAAAAGTGATGTAAAAAATAAGGGCATTTTTGCAATGGATAGTGCATATTTTACATAAATGCATATATTCAAATAGTATTATATTGATTTGCATAATATAAAATTTAAGAAAAATGAATAAATTGTTAAAAAAAAATTAATGCGAAAAGTCGCATAAATACTGGGTTTTCACAGAAAAATTAAAAAAAGTACAAGATTTGTTAAAATTCCTCTTGTTAAAATAGTACAAAAATGATATTATACTAATGTCAAATAAATGACCGGTGGGGGTGGTTCCCCATTAAGACCAAAAAGGAGGGTTTATAGGTTTATGAAGAAAACAGTTAAAAAGCTTACTGCTGTAGGTTTAACACTTACTTCAGTAATGGGACTTGTTGCTTGTGGTAGTGACTCAGGCAGCAGCACAAGCAGTTCATCAAGCAAAGAGGTTACAAAACCTGACAAATTCACAGTAATGGCAGATAGCACAATCGTTACAGAAACTAATGGTGCTGAAGCGTTCTATGCATATCTCAAGGATTTAACAGGACTTGATATTGAATGGAAGCGTCCAGACCACTCTGGTTACTACGATGCAGTAGCTAACGCATTCAACTCAGATGACACAATGCCAGATGTAGTATTACTTTCATCAGATTATTATGCATTATATGCATCTAACGGATTCCTTTGGAACATGACAGATGCATGGGCTAATTCTGAAACAAAGAAATCAGGCAGACTTATTGATACAGCTGATAATGTTCTTTCAGCACTTATGGTTAATGGTGAAGATGGAACACAGGCTATGTACGGCTTCTCTCCATACCGTGGTAACGGATGTTGTACATATATCAAGAAGGCTTGGTTAGACAAGGCTGGTATTGATTCTTCTAAGCTTGCAGATGAGCAGATGAATTTCGAGACATACTATGGTATCTTAAAGAAGTTAGCTGCATCAGCTGGTCACTATGTAATTTCTTCACCAGGATTTGTAAGTAACGAAGCTCCATATACTAACTACTTACCAGAATTCTTCCAGAAGGCTAATTACACATTCTACAAGGATTCATCAGGAAAGTATGTTGATGGTTTCGCTGAAAAGGCTATGGAAGAAGCTTTACAGAGACTTCAGACAGCCGTTAATGATGGCGTAATTGATAAGGAATCAGTTAATAACTCAACAGCTAATGCACGTGATAAGTTCTACTCAACAGATGCATCTGCTGAATCAGGTGTATTTACATACTGGGCTGGTACATGGGCTTATACACTTAAGACAAACCTTAAGAATAAGGGACTTGATGATGAACTTGTTGCTATTAAGCCAATCAGTGAATTGGGTTCATATGTAGAAAGAATTGCACCATGCTGGTGTATTACAACAGCTGCTAAGAATCCTGAAGGAATCTTTAAGTACTTTATCGACACAATGCTTGATGGTGGCGACATCCAGACAGCTTGGGAATATGGTGCTAAGGGTACTCACTGGGATACTAAGGCTGAGACTGTAACATTACAGGGTAAGGAAGATCAGGGTAAGGAATATACAGAAGGAACATTCCATATGTTACCATCACCTGAAAAGCCAAACTCATTAATGCAGAAGAACCACATCGATCCAATTCTTGCTCTTGCTAAGTACAAGAATGGAACAGATCCAGGAAGTGCAACAATGTCAGAGGTAGCTATCTCTAATGGTGAATTCTTCGCTAAGAATTCTAAGGTTGCTACTCCACTTCCAATGACAACAGAGTTATCAGAGAATATCACAGATATCAACCAGGCTAGAAACTATGTTGTAGCTCAGGTTGCTCTTGGTAACATGACAGTATCTGAAGGTATGAACTACTATAAGACAACAGTTGGTTCATTAAGTGATACAGTAGTTAAGTCTTTAAACAAGTAATTTAACACAAGCCGGATATTTAATATGTATAATATTTAATATCTGCAGTATTTTCAAGAATCCACTCGCGGGTGGGAGACTACCCGGTGTGGATTCTGATTTTTAGCTTATTTTTAATTATAAAATAAGTATTAATTTTACAAAATATATTAGGAAAGAGGGTATGAAGAGATGCAATGTAAGTCTTGTAACACAGAATTACCTAAACATGCAAAAGTTTGCCCAAAGTGTGGTGCTAAGGTTGGTAACAGAAAGTCAGACAACATCATGGTAGTAGCCATCATTGGTTTAGTTATTGCATTCGTAGGTGGTATGTTGCCATTCGTTCAGAATACTGATCCTGATCAGATTTCTGATGCATACAGCTTTATGAATATTGACATTTCTGCAATGTGGTATTTATACATGCTGGCTATAATAGTTGCTATAGTATTAGTTGCTATTAAAAAAGAATTTCTTTCAATTATACCTACTTGTGTAGCAGGTGTAATCTTTATTGTTTCATTTGTAGCTATTAATTTCAGAGGATATACAGGAAGAAAGAGCTACTCAGTTGTTTCATTAACAAATTTATTATCACAGGGTGACTATGCAGTCGGATGTGGTTTATTTGTTGTAATTATTGGTCTTATAATTGGTGTTGCAGGTTGTTTCTTTGATATAATGAAGTATTTCAAAAAAGAAAACAACGTTGATGCAAAGTATTTGACAAATTCTATTAATAAGAATATTTGGGCTAAGATTTACTATTACAGATGGTTCTACTTAATGTTCTTACCAGTATTCATAATGGTACTTCTTTTTAACTACTGGCCAATGCTTGGTTGTAGATACGCCTTTACTAAATACATAATCAGAGACCCATATTATGTAGGTCTTAAGCATTTTGCCCAGATGTTTACGAATGATACGTTCTTCTGGCAGGCATTTAGAAACACACTTGTACTTTCAATTGTTAAGTTGATTTTAAATACAGGTGCCGCAGTTATTATTTCACTTCTTCTTAACGAGCTTACTAACATGGCTTTCAAGAAGACAGTACAGACAATTGTTTACTTACCACATTTCATGTCATGGGTTGTTGTTGCTTCTATCTTCAGATTAATCCTTTCAGTAAATGGTTCAGGTATGGTAAACCAGTTCCTTGTTAATATTGGAGTATTAAAAGAGCCTATCTTCTTCTTAGGCGATGTTAGATATTGGACAGGTACATTCTTCTTCATCAATGTATGGAAGGATACAGGTTGGTCAACAATCCTCTTCCTTGCTACATTATCAGGAATCAGCCCTGACCTTTACGAAGCAGCTCAGATTGATGGTGCTAACAGATGGAAGAGACTTATCTATATCACACTTCCAGCATTAGCTAATACAATTATCACTGTATTCATTCTTAACCTTGCTAAGGTTATGAACCTTTTCGAATCAGTATTCGTTACAATGAATGATGCCGTACTTAACGTTTCTAACGTTCTTCAGACATACGTATACCGTAAGACATTCGGTAGTGGTAACTCAGATTATGGTTATACAACAGCCGTAGGTTTATTTAAGTCATTTGTAGGTATGATTCTTGTATTAGGATGTAACTATGCAAGTAAGAAAGTCCGCGGACGCGGTATCGTATAGGAGGAGGGATAGATAATGAGTAAAGAACAAGTTGTAGTTACAAATAAAAAGAAGAAAAAAATCAAAATTTTCCCTATTGTTAATGCAATTATATTTATTTTAATCGCACTTATAATCATGGTTCCTATCTGGAAAGTTATTGTCGATTCATTTGATAAGACAGCTGGATATGGTATGAACTTCTGGCCACAGCAGTTCACATTTGGTGGTTATGGTGAAGTTATATCTAAGTCAGCTTTATACAGACCATTCTTAATTTCATGTATAGTAACAGTTGCTGGTACATTCTTAGGCTTATTATTAGCTACATTAGGTGCTTATGTACTTATTCAGTGGGAAATGCCAGGCAGAAATCTTTTTGCTTACATGCTTCTGTTCACAATGATTTTCGATGGTGGTATGATTCCTAAGTACCTTGTTATGAAGGAATTACACTTACTGGATACACTGTTTTCAGTAATTCTTCCACTTGCGATTAACGTATATAATCTGGTACTTATGAGAAACTTCTTTGAAGGTATACCAGAAGCGTTATTTGAAGCAGCAGAGATTGATGGATGTTCTCCAATGGGTACATTCTTCAAGATCGTTCTTCCACTTTCAAAGGCAGCTTTAGCATCTATCGGTCTTATGTTTGCCGTACAGTTCTGGAACGATTATACTAACTTCAAGATTTATGTAACAAATAATAACCTTTTCAACTTCCAGATTAAGTTGCGTAACATGGTTATGGATAATGATATTCCTAATAATGGTGATGGTATTGATCCTAATACTATTGCGAATGCAGCCGTTATCGTTGCTATTTTACCATTCGCTATTATTTACCCATTCTGTCAGAATTACTTTGTACAGGGTGTTAATATCGGTGCCGTTAAGGAATAATAATAAAACACGTAATATCTTACCCGGAGTCTTATGGCTCCGGGTTTTTGTGGTTAAAGATATATTGGGTGATGACATTTTTTTCTGTAATATTTAGTGATACTTACGGTTATTATGTAGAATTAATTGGAACATTCCGTTATAATAGGAGAGTAATTATATCATTATGGCTGATATACAGTTTATCGGGTTTAAATATATTCTTTTATTCAGGCAAAGTAATCATGTTATTGTGGGATTAATAAAGTTTTTGCAGGTTTTAAAAGAATTATATGTTTATTAATATTAGAAATAATAATGACAAAAACCGGTTATTGAGAGGAGGGGAATATAAGATGACAATAAGAGAGGCTATATATTTTGAGAATATTCCTGAGGTTAAGAGAATATTGGAGGATAAACCTGAACTTATTGATGAGAAAGATGAAAAAGGCGTGCTTATGGCATTGCTTGCGGCTAAGACAGGTAATCTTAAGCTTGTCAGGTATATTGTTGAATATTCAAGAGCAAGCATGAATATTACTGATGACAATCATAAGAATATGCTTCATTATGCGGCAATGTCGGGAAATGTTGATACATGCAGGTATCTTGTGGAAAAAGTCGGAATTTCTCCGTTAAGTGGGGATATTTATCTTCTTACACCATATGAGATTGCAAGACAGAATAAGTTCTTTGAGCTTGAGGATTATTTTAAAGAGGTAACAGGAGCTTCACTTGAGAATATGTATCATAATCCTATAAGAACGGGAATGTATCCTGACCCATCAATTGTAAGGGTTGATGATACATATTATATGGTTAATTCAACATTTATATACTTTCCATGTATTCCTGTTTCAATGTCTAAGGATCTTATACACTGGAAGATTATCGGATATGCAATAACTAATCCTGAATGGGCTGGCATAGATAATCTTGAGGGTGGCAGAGGGTATTGGGCACCTGATATTTCATATTATAAGGAGAAGTTTTACATTACTGCCACATATAGAATGAATGATGATGGTAATGTGTACAGAAAACAGATAGTTGTAAGCTCAGACAGACCAGAAGGACCTTATAGCAGACCTGCGATTATTGATGAAGATGGAATTGACCCATCTATATTTAATGATGATGATGGAAGAAGATATATGCTTCTTAACAGAGGAGCAAGGATATTTGAGTTAAATGAAGATGCTACAAAGCAGATATCAGAAGCATCGTTATTATATTATGGTGATAATAAGAGAGCATCAGAGGGACCACATTTATTAAAAAAAGATGGTTATTATTATCTGTTTCAGGCGGAAGGTGGTACAGGTCCGGGACACAGGATTACTGTATCAAGAAGTAAGACGCTTATGGGAAATTATGAGCCATGTCCATATAATCCTATAATGCGGCAGAATGATGAATCAGCAATTATACAGCGTTGTGGACATGGTAAGCCGGTACAGACACAGAATGGTGACTGGTATATGGTATATCTGTGTGGACGTAAGATTGGCGATGGTTACAGCATGTTAGGCAGGGAGACGGCACTTGATCCGGTAAGCTGGACAGCGGATGGATGGCCGGTAGTTAATAATCTGGACGGACCGAGTGTGCTGCAGATCAAGCCGGCTCTTCCTGAGACAATATGGGAATCACATATGGATGATGATTTTGAAGAAGATTATTTAAGTACTGACTGGATGTTTCCAAGGACACCTGAGGCTGATGGAGTATTTCTTAAGGACTCGAGAGTATATATTAAGGGAAGCACATATAATCTTAATTCCATGCATGCTAAGAATATTCTCTTGAGGAGACAGCAGGATTTTAAGTTTACCGTTGAAGCAAAGATGGACATGCCACAGTTATATCCGGGACAGGATGCTGGACTGACATGTTACTATGATGAGAATACATTTTTGAAATTTGGCATATATGCGACTCTTACTAATCCTGTAAGACTTGTGGCAAAGCTGGAAGAGTACATTGGCGATGATATCATAACGAGTGATGAATTTGAGATTGATTATAATCAGAAGAATATTTATTTTAAG
>URAI01000010.1 GCA_900545725.1 uncultured Eubacterium sp. | reverse complement strand
ATGATTTAAATTTACTCGTATTTGATATCAATCCCACCATGGAAGATGATTCACAAGTGGAAAAGTTAAATAACTTAATGACTATTTTCGGTGGAAAAGCCGAGATAAAACGAAGTGAATTTTCAAGCCATCTTGCCATATCTTATGATGAAGAAAAGCTTAAAAAATGGAAAAGCCGAAATGCAGGAAGAATTGCTAATTTCTATGACCTGTCTGTATCAGAGGTACGCGACATGATTAAACAGCTTGGAGCCGAGCCGGCTGCAAAGAAGCTCGGCATGACAAAACAAGGCATGTATAAAAGGCTTAAACGTTGTGATGAGTCAGGCTCTAAGCGATTTTAGATATAAAATAGTTTTGTAAATATTTTTGTATAACAAATAATTTTCTGCTGGTTTTTATATATCTTTTTTCATTTTTACAATATATACAGGATTGTCAGCCTTCATAAGCATATATCTTCCCGCCTCATATGAGTGTGCAGCACTAATCTGTGTTATATCTGCCTTATAACCATTATCAGACTCTAACATATTCATAAGCTCAGTTATTGTGTTGAGCGTAACAGTATTAATTATAATAGTACATTGTGGATTTTTGGCAAATACGGTATCTATTATGCTTATAATATTTCCTGTACTCCCCCCAATAAATACGCAATCAGGCTTTGGTAGTGTATCCATTCCCTCCGGCGCATATGCATTTATTATCTTAATATTATCTGCTGCAAATTTCTGTTTATTAAGATTAATAAGTTCAATGGCGGCAGCATTTTTTTCAATTGCATACACCTGTATATCCGGTGACTGCATTGCTATTTCGACAGATACTGAGCCGGTTCCTGCACCTATGTCATATACAATGGAATCATCCTTTAATTCCATGTTTGAAATACATACTGACCTTATGGAACTTTTAGTCATTGGTACCTTTCCTCTGATAAATGCATCATCTGGGATATTATAAGCTATCCGGTTAACTGCGTTGTCATTTTCCGCAAATATAACCACAAGACTTCCTGTAACGATATCTTTAAGTTCATCAGGACTTCCGCTTAATATTTTCTCGTCCTCATATGAAAGTCTTTCGCCAATATACAGATGTACATGCTGCATATTATAATATATCAGCTTTTCGCATAAATTATGTATTGCTTCTTGTCCGTCAAGCAATGCAAATGTTTTTTTATTTTTATATATTCTTTGTATAAGATTACTGTGCCTGCCATGACAGCTTGTTATATGCATATCGTCCCATGACTTACCAATCCTGCTGCAAAAATACGATACTGACGATATTCCCGCAATTATTCTGACATCATAAGCTTCCAGTACGCTGGTAATCTTTTTAGCTCCACTGTAAAAGCCTGAATCACCTGATAATAATACCGCCGCCTGTGAAAATGTATTTGCATCAAGAATATTTTTTATCTCATCCGGCATATACGATATAAATATATGTTTATTATAATTATCAATTATTTTATCATTATTATCTTCATTTGTATCTTTAATAACATTATCATCAATGACAGCATTATATGTTTTTTCTATATTTTTAAGTAAATCCATTGCTGAATCTGTCATTCTCTTTGCGCCTATAAGAATCTGTGAAGATTTTATTGCCTGCACTGCCTCAACTGTATAACTGTCAATTGCACCCATTCCTGTTCCTATAAGATACACAACCGGTATATTATCACTTTTTACATTATTATCCATAATACATGCTTCCTTTTATATTATAAAATATTTTTACAAAGAAATGTTTTTATATCCTCTAGGCGTTACCATCTTCCCATTAATGACTTTTGTATCTTTATTGCCGATAAATACCGTTGTAAACATGTCTGTTGGTTCGTAAGATAATTCTTTCAATGTCATTATCTTATATTCCTCGCCATCTCTTCCTATATTTTTCACATAACCACATACAGTATCTTCATTTTTATATTTTAAAATAATCTCACATGCTCTATGTAAATAATCATGTCTTTTTTTACTTGATGGATTATAAATACTCATGCACATATCCGACATTGCTGCACATTCTATTCTCTTAGCTATAAGCTCCCAGGGTGTGAGAAGATCACTAAGGCTTATCACCGCAAAGTCATGTGAAAGAGGGGCTCCTAAAACACTGCTTCCGGAAAGAGCAGCTGTGACTCCGGGAATAATTTCAAGTTCTACATTTGTATAATCCTTATTGAGCTCATACATAATTCCAGCCATGCCATATACGCCTGCATCTCCACTGCATACCATAGCAGTTTTTTTACCCATAGCCGCCTGTTCATAAGCAATCCGGCATCTTTGCATTTCCTGCTTCATAGGTGTTACAATAAATGTCTTATCAGGATAATATTTTTTAACAAGCTCCGCATATACGGTATATCCTATAATAACATCACTCTCTTTAAGTGCATTATCAGCCTTAATTGTAAGTCCTTCATATTCTCCCGGACCTATTCCTATTACATATAATTTATTCATATTTTCTTACCAATCCTTATTTCTGAGCAGCTTTTGCTGCGAAGAAGCGAAGAAAAATTTACGCAGGCGATTTTTCTTCTGCCATCAATTATTATTCATTTTTTAATTTACGATATTCAGTTTCAAATGCAGGGTTGTATAACTTTGAACGGCTATACACACTGTCCAGTACATCGCCTACAATTACAAGTGCAGTCTTAGTTATATTATTTTCCTTTGCAGTCTTATTAATGGTCGAAACCGTACAGCGGAATGTCTTTTCATCCGGCCATGTTGCCTTGTATACAATAGCTGCAGGTGTATCTTTTTTATATCCGCCTTTTATAAGACGGCTTTGAAGCTCTTCAAGTAGTCCCATACTGAGAAATATTACCATTGTTGACTGATGTGCCGCCCACTTTTCTATGGATTCCATTTCAGGAACCGCTGTCCTTCCCTCCATTCGTGTAATTATTACTGATTGTGATACATCCGGCAATGTATATTCAAGATTAAGTGCTGCCGCAGCTCCGCAAAAAGAACTCACACCAGGACAATAATCATATTTGATATTTTTTGATTCAAGAATATCCATCTGTTCACGTATTGCACCATAAAGGCATGGATCACCTGTATGAAGTCTTACAGTCGTCTTATTATCTTTTTCTGCCATCTGCATAACATCAATTACCTCTTCAAGTGTCATAGATGCGCTGTTATATATTTCACAACTCTCTTTACAGTCCTCTAAAAGCTGCGGATTTACAAGAGAACCTGCATATATTACAACGTCTGCGCTATCTACAAGTTTCTTACCACGCACGGTAATTAAATCATCCGCTCCTGAACCTGCTCCTACAAAATGTACCATAATTATATATAATCCTTTCTCTAAAATAAATATGTCAATAATATCAGATTCCAATTATTATCTTTTATCAGATTACACCAAAATCATATATTAACCAGACGATAATTTAATATTTATCAGTTAATATTGATCAGTTAATATATATCAGTTTTTTATATATCTGATTTATGTCTGATTTTTTCAATGATTTCATCAGCCTTAGATGTCTTACCAAACAATCCCCATTTGTTAGAAAATAAAATTGCACCTATTGGAAGTTCATTATGCACTCTGGCAGTTATGTGAAAATCTATTTTTTCCATTATACTTTTGCACACATCATCGTAAAAATCATATACCTTTATTATATTAACTGCTTCATCAGTAGTAATGCAATTCATAATCTGCCTTAATACATCAACAGGTGCACCACACAATGCACTATGTGCTGTAAATATTTCCATTCTTGCATCTGCCTGATGAGAATGTGTATTCATAATTCCGGCTGCAAGCTTAACCAGCTTCCCCATATGCCCTACAAGTAGTATGCTTTCAAAGCCCATATTAACAGCCATATCAATTGTTTCCCCGACATAGTTGCTGCACTTTACCGACTCTGATAAATCAAAATGCATAGTATTTTTAATAAAATCTTCGCCATAATTCCCAGGGGTTATTATAAGATTCTTAATACCGGCAGCTTTTACTACTTTCATCTCAACTTCGATAGACTGTAGAAGTGCTTTCTCACTCATCGGCTCAACAATTCCACTCGTTCCAAGAATTGATATGCCTCCGGTTATTCCAAGCCGTGGATTAAATGTCTTTTCTGCGATTTTATCACCATCTGGAACATATATAGTAATTTTTATAGCACCGGTATTTTTTTGATTAATATGCTGATATTCCTTTATCACCTTTGAAACTTCTTCGTATATCATCTTTTTGGGGACAGGATTAATGGCAGCTTCACCTATATTTTGTGAAAGTCCGGGTTTTGTTACACGTCCTACACCTACACCTCCATCTATTATAATGAATGGTTCTTTTTGAATAATGTCATAATCATTATTAATAAATTCGGCTTTTGCATATATCATAATACCATTGGTTATATCAGGGTCATCACCGGAATCTTTTCTTACTGCACATTGGGCAAATTTATCAGAATAATCTATATCATATATATCTACATTAATTCTTATACCTGCCGGAGTTACTATCTGTTCACGTATTACATCATCATTGAAAAGAAGCATCTTTGCAGCCGCTTTGGCCGCAATTGCAGCACAGGTTCCTGTTGTATAGCCATATTTTAATTGTGCTGTTTCATTTAATTCTTCTATAGTTTTAATATTTAACTCTTTTGTTTTAACATTTTCTTCCGTATTTGAATTTATGTCTGATTTATTCAATTTTTCCACACCTATATTTATATTATTTTTTTGCAATTGCTTATTCTCTTTTAGGCATTTTTCATAATCTGTATATTTCAGGAACCAACTGTCATTTCTAATACAATATATCTATGGTTAATCCAATAGTGTATAATGTCCGAAAGCTGCCTTGTCAAAATCAGCAGTTTCATTATAGGCTGCAAGTGCATAATCAAAAAGCTGTGCTGCAAGAATTGCACCGGTTCCTTCGCCAAGACACATACCGGCATTAATACAGGCAGTTTTGCCGATTGCAGAAAGTGCCATTTGACCTGCCGGTTCTGCCGATACATGTGATGCAAATATATAATTGGCACAATTTTCTGAAAGCCTGATTGCACAATCAGCTGCCACTGCCGATATAAAACCATCAATAATTACAGGGATATGGTATATAGCACCACCAAGAAATGCACCCGTTATTGCACATATATCAAAGCCTCCAAGCTTAGATAGCACATCAATTACATCACTGCTTTCAGGTCTGTTTACAGCTATAGCTTTTTTAATAACGTCTATCTTATGATTTATTCCTGATTTTGTAAGTCCGGCTCCCCTGCCGGTTACTTTTTCTACAGGAATATTCTCAAGAACTGAAAGCACTGCACTAGAGGTTGTTGTGTTACCAATCCCCATCTCACCGGTTATAATCATATTAAATCCATCTTTTTTCAGATTACCAACCATCTCAATTCCCACTATGATAGCTTCTATACATTCACTTTTTGTCATTGCCGCCTGTATTGCCATATTCTTAGTTCCATAAGCCACCTTTTTGTTAATAATTCCATCAACCGATGACATATCTTTATTAATTCCTACATCGACAGGAATCACTTTAGCACCTGCTACTCCTGCAAAGGAATTGACAGTTGCAATACCCTTTGTGAAATTCTGTGCTACAACAGCCGTTACACTCTGCCCTGTCTGTGTCACGCCTTCACTTACAACTCCATTATCGGAACAGAATATCACAACTGCCTTTTTATCAGCTTTAGGATTAATACTTTCCGTAATACCGGCAAGCTGTATTACCATATCCTCAAGCCTGCCAAGACTCCTTAACGGCTTACCGACTTTATCCCATTTTTCCTGTGCAAGTCTGCAATAGTCATTATTAATATGTCCGATTTTTTCAATATATGTATCCAGGTCTTTATTTGTAAATATATTTTTCACATTAATCCCCATTCCGCAGGCATTTTTAATGCCGGAGGAATCGCAAGCCAAATGTCAGATTTGGCTCTGCGATAAGGGCTGCTTTGTGACGCCTGCAGAACAAAGCAGCCAGTTCATTTATGAACTTGTGATAAAATAAGCTATCGAGCTTATTTTTCACACTACTCCCAATTCCTTTGCAACTTTTGTTGCGAAGATGTGAAGAAAAATTCGCACAGCAATTTTCGCACCATCTTCTGAAAAATTAATACTCAATCATTTTTCTTGACTGTATGCCTCTATCATAAGGATGCTTAATCTTTCTTATTTCTGAAATATAATCTGCATATTCCATTATACGTTCTGATGGCTCTCTTCCTGTCATTACAACCTCAAGTCCGGCCGGCTTATTTTTAAGAAATTCAATAATTATATCTTCTGATATCATACCTGTATTAATTGCACCAAATGTTTCATCAAGTATAAGCATATCATAATTCTCTGATTGCACCATTTTTTTAATTCTATCCATTGCATTATTATAGAACAAGGCGGCTTCCTGCTTTTCTTCATCTGTCATTGCGAATGTAAATTTCATCTTGTCATAACCTTGTAACAATGTTATATTTTCAAGCCTGCCAAGGCTTATTCTTTCACCGGACGTATCTCTTTTTAAAAACTGAAACCACAAAATGCTGCCCCCGGCACCTGCACATCTTACAGCAAGACCGGTGGCAGCAGTAGTCTTTCCCTTACCATCACCACAATATATATGAACTAATCCTTTTTCCATGCTAATCTCCATTCCACAGCAACCTTATTGCATACAATTTATAATTGATAATAACATATTATTTATTAATACACAATAAAAAGCACATAGAACTTCCTATTCCCATTAATTATTTTTATATTTCTTCAATTGCCCCGACAGGACATCCCGTCATGGCTTCCTTTGCATTTGCTTCTGATTCTTTAGTAACATCTGTATCAACTGCTACGGCTGTTCCTCCATCTTTGAGGCTAAATACTTCAGGACATACAGCCTCGCACAGACCACAGCCTATACATAATTCATTAACTTTATATTTCATACTAATCTCCATTCCGCAGGCATTTTTAATGCCAAAGAATCGCGAGCCAGATGTCAGATCTGGCTCTGCGATAAGGGCTGCTTTGTGATACCTGCGGCACAAAGCAACCCTTTTACTTATAATAATTATTATCATCAAGGATATCAGAATATTCCCCACCTGTATACGGTTTTTAATACTCTTCATCAATATTGTAAAAATAATACTTATGCATTAAGCTTTTCTAATACATCTTCAATAGAAATTCCATGCACCATACAGGCATCCTCAAGGGATTCCATCTGTGATGACGGACATCCGATACAGTGCATGCCGCTTTTAAGAAGAATTTCTGATGCATCAGGTTTTAATGCAAGAATCTCTGCTATAATCATATCTCTCGTTATCACTATTAATCCTCTTTCCGGGCAGTTATTTTGTCCTGTAAACCTGCCGTTACTGCCCTACCGGCAGGTTTATATCCCAGTCTGGGCTGCCCCCTTTCTCTATAGGAGACAATATTGTCCCAGTCATGATTATATATTTATCCTAGTATCTTCTTTAAATCCTCATCAGGAGTACTTATTGGTGAAATATTATAATTTTCCACAAGGTAATTTAATACATTTGGCGAAATAAATGCCGGTAATGTAGGACCCAGATAGATATTTTTAATGCCAAGATGTAAAAGTGTAAGCAGTATACATACGGCCTTTTGTTCATACCATGAAAGTACCATTGATAATGGAAGGTCATTTACACCACAGTCAAAGGCTTCTGCTAGTGCAACCGCCACCTTAATGGCGCTGTAAGCATCGTTACATTGTCCCATATCCATAATTCGTGGCAGTTCGCCAATCTCTCCCAAATCGAGGTCATTAAATCTGTATTTTCCACATGCAAGCGTCAGAATAACAGAATCCTTTGGTGTCTTTTTTACAAATTCTGTATAATAATTTCTGCCTGTCCTTGCACCGTCACATCCACCAACAAGGAAGAAGTGGCTTATATCTCCATGTTTCACAGCTTCAATAACCTTATCAGCAACACCAAGTACTGTACCATGTGCAAACCCGGTCATTACATATTCTCCGCCATTAATTCCCGTCTTATGTTCATCACTGTCATATCCTCCAAGCTCAAGAGCCTTTTCTATGACCGGTGTAAAATCCTTGTCCTCACCGATATGAACCATTTCAGGATATGATACAACTTCTGTTGTAAATACTCTGTCCGCATAGCTTTCTTTAACCGGCATAAGACAGTTAGTTGTAAATAATACCGCTCCCGGAATATTATCAAATTCTTTCTGCTGGTTCTGCCATGCAGTACCAAAATTCCCCTTAAGATGCGGATACTTCTTTAATTCAGGATAGCCATGTGCCGGAAGCATTTCACCATGTGTATATATATTAATTCCCTTATCCTTAGTCTGTTCTAACAGAAGCTCAAGATCCTTTAAATCATGTCCAGTAACTACTATGAATGGGCCTTTTTCAATATTAAGGCTTACTTTAACAGGAACAGGATTACCATAACTTGTTGTATTAGCTGTATCTAACAGTTCCATGCACTTAAGATTAACTTCACCTGTTTCTAATACGACAGGAAGCAGGTCTTCCATTCCGAGGTCATAGCTTATAATTGACAGTGCCTTATAAAAGAAATCATTAACTGTTTCATCTGTATATCCAAGCACCATTGCATGATATGCATAGGCAGCCATTCCTCTTATACCAAAAAGAATAAGTGATTTTAATGAACGTATATCCTCATTAGCTCTCCAGATATTATTCATATCATATTCATCTGTATTTCCACATTTTGAAGAACATACACTACATCCTGGAACGATTATATCTTTTTCTTTTCGTACTTTTTCAATCATTTCACGAAGAGTATCATCATTAAAATTCACATTAGTAATCGTTGTAAATAATCCCTCTATAATGATTCTGTCTGTATCTTGTGTCTTAGCATTGCTGCCGCATGCCTTAGCAAGCCCTATTAACGCTCCTGTAAGCTCATCCTGAAGAGCTGCTGTATCAGCACTCTTACCACACACACCTGCATTACCTGTACAACCTGTACATCCGGCTGTCTGTTCACACTGGAAACAAAACATCTTATTATCCATAATTTTCCTCTTTCTGTACTGCAATAATTTTTTCACTGCCTATATTTTAATTTATAAGCCTATATTTATAATTATCCTTTTTGACTGATTTATACAATTATATTAAAATTTTTAACACTATCCCTTATGGCAGTACTCATAAAGGTATTAATCAGTTTTTAAATTATCATCGGTATGTATGTATTATATATATATACTTACAACAATTCTGTTGTTACTACAACATTTTACTATCTTTTTTGTATAATCAATAGCACATTTAATGAGCTCTCCTGCTTAATGTAAATTAAACATACAAAGAAGCATGGTACATGTTACGGTTCATTTGGTAAATATTATAATTTTCTTAGAAAATATTAATATTTATCCATCAGCACCATAATAAATACCATGCTTCTGTTTTATTCTTAACTTATACTTTTATTATTTATGTATCATAGGCATTATATCATCCCTGATTTCCTGCATATGCGTATCGGTATTATATATAGTTTCAGCACATCTTGTAAGCTCATTTACCACATCAGGAATCTCGTTATTATCAAAATGCTTATAATGCATCTGATGTTCAAGACTTGCCCAGAAATTCATCGCAATAGTTCTTATCTGGACTTCAACTTTCATATATTCCTTTCCCGAAGAAAGATATATAGGAATTATTATAACATAGTGAAGACTTCTATATCCGTTTGGCTTAGGATTCTTTATGTAATCCTTAACCTCCATAACCTCTATGTCATCCTGTGATGTAAGCATATTGGCAACCTCATATATATCACTTATAAATGGACATACAACCCTTACTCCGGCAACATCATTCAGATTATTCATTATTGATGATAAAGATTTTTCAAACCCACGCCTTTCGAGTTTTTCATATATACTTGAAGGACTTTTTATCCTCGACCTGATTGTATCA
This sequence comes from uncultured Eubacterium sp., assembly GCA_900545725.1. GTDB lineage: Bacteria > Bacillota > Clostridia > Lachnospirales > Lachnospiraceae > Lachnospira. The sequence goes on along the minus strand of URAI01000010.1, from coordinate 31,598 downwards.
ATAGGATTACGTTTTCTCCTTGTCTGAAATTCATCATTAAGAACCTCCATCTTCGTCTGAACTTCTCTTATGGCACATCGATACATCATCATAAGCTCCTGAAACTTAGGGTCCATCTGCATAGCATTTACAAAATCATTCTGAAGCTCAGGCTGCTTTACCTTTACATTTTCTTCTTTAGGATTTCCATAATACATCATACTTCTTTCAATATTAGATAAATTTCTCTCGTCCATAACAATCCTCATTTCCAAGCATTTTAATTACATCTGTTTTTCTATTCTTTTACTATTTAATATATATGAATCCACATAATATTCCTCTTTTTCCATGAGAGGCTCTATGTGAAAATAATATATCAGAATTGCAGCATGTGCATATATCCGATATTCCTATATTCTGTGGGACAATACCTGCATTAATCATATTATAATAATTCGCCATCTGAAGATTAAGCTGATACTTTCCTTTTTCTTTTCCGGCGGACACTATATCTTTAAGCTCTTCCTTAGAAAATGCTTTATTATACTGCTCTATTACATCTTCACTGACTTCATAACAGTTCATGCAGATACTCGGTCCTATAAATGCTGCTACATTTTCAGCTCTTGTTCCATACTCTTTTTTCATAAGCTCTAATGTATTCTTTGCAATATTTCCCACGGTGCCACGCCAGCCGGAATGTGATGAGCCTATACATTTATTAACCTTATCCACAAAAAACAGTGGTACACAGTCGGCAAATGAAGTTACAAGACATACTCCCGGCTCATTTGTGACAAGTCCATCTATATTATCATAATCTCTTTGACGTACAATTCCCATTCCACATTTCTCATGTCCAACCTTTAATACATTAGTCGTATGAGTCTGTTTTGAATACACCATATTATCAACAGAAATATCAATTGCCTTTGCTATTGTATGAAAATTCTTAAGAACATTTTCCTTATCATCATCAAGATTAAAGGAAAGATTCATAGATTTATATATGCCACTGCTGCATCCACCAAGCCTTGTTGAAAAACCATGCTCAATAAAGTTAATATCCTCAAAAGGTCTGAACTTAATCAAAGGCACGTCATGTTCATTTAAAAATCTCGTAGTATTTAGAATATCGGGTCTGTTTTGACTGCTTATATTCTGATATAAACTCTCATTATCTATATATTTTAATTCCATAATTGTCTTCCTGCCATAATCAACCTATATTTAAAATGCATTCTCTATATGTGTCAGTTTATCCCCATCTATGCCAATAACATCAAAACGGCAGGCAATATCTGTATTGTTAAACTCACTTATAAGAAAATACTGTGCAACTCTGCGGATTTTATTCTGTTTATGTATTCCTACAGCTTCAATTGCATATCCATATATATCTGTATTTCTGTATTTGACTTCCACGAATATAATAACATTATTTTTTGTAGCAATTATGTCTATTTCCCCAATTCTGCAATTATAATTCATTTTAAGTATGAAATAACCATTTTCTGTAAGATATCCTGCCGCAAGCTGTTCGCCATTTTTCCCCATTAATCGTCTGTTTATTATAATCCCCCATTTCATATTTTATTTTAATTTCCCCTTTAATCTGTCACAATCATCTACAAATACAAGAATCTCCGCAACAACACTATATAATTCAGGTGGAATCATATCCCCAATCTCAAGCTTTGAAAGAGTATTGGCAAGTTTGCTGTCCTGATATAATGGAACGTCTGACTCTTTTGCCTTTTCAATAATCTTATCTGCTAATGCACCACGGCCTGATGCTATTATTTTAGGAGCTTCTTCTCCCGGATTATATTGAAGTGCAACTGATACTTTATTACGTTTTTCATCATCTTTATTATAAGTAAAATCATTCGCAAACGATTTTTTATTCTTCTTTTTTTCCATATAAATCCTCATTTCCGGGCAACTTTGCTGCGAAGAGGCAAAGAAATTTTCGAAGAGACGATTTTTCTTCTGCCATCAGGGTTATATATTATGCTCTGTAACAAATAGCCAACTCATATGTAAGCTTTGGAAAATAACCGCATCAGCATAATTTTGCACACTATGCCTCACTTAATCACGCCTTTATATCAAATACATATTGTGATATCTTAACCGGAGGATTATCTTTGTTAATAAAATCGTCAACAAAGTCAATCCCTTTTTGGTTATCCTGTGTAAGCTTCATCTCAAACTTCGTAATATATCCTAATTTTGTAAGCCTCTCATTAAGTTTATCTATATTGGAATATACAAAATCCAGCATTTCTTCGCTTTCAAGACAGAAATTAGTTGATACATTTTTGCCGGAAAGGTTGACATATATATCCATTGGTCCAAGATTATCCATATCAAGATGTAACAAAGCACTTACTTTATCAGTACCATTTTTCAATGCCTTCTTATTAGTAAATACATACAAATCCCCATTACCGGCACTTTCCGAGAACTTTACCGGAAGCTGGACAAATGTCATATTCTTATTAAGGTCATTCATAAAATCAATATTACTCTTTATCTGCGACATATCTTTTGCAAGTGATGACCCTTGTGCTGACTTTTGCAGATTATCAGTAATATTGTCTATGCTACTTTTTAATCTTTTATAAAAATTCTTAATGCTATTCTCTTCTGCCACGGCTGCGGGTGTAAGCATCATTGTTTCAGCTGTCATCTGTTTTAATAATGCTCCATATTCTTTTGAATTAATAAGCCCTGCTGCATCGCCCTCAGAATGTGAATTTTTTAACAGTTCATTTATATTCATAAGAAGCTCTTTTGTCGATATATTGCCATCCTTTATAGCATTAATAATATTCTGTGCATTACTGCCAAATGTATCAGATATCTTAGATACAAGCCGGCCTAATGAATCTTTATCCATATATGAATTAAGCTGCTGGCTGTCAATACCTGCTGCTTTTTGTGCATTATCCTGATTACCTGACAGCTTTACAGCGCCATCAGATGAATTATATATCTGTTCACTGTTCTGCGCAGTTTTACCACTACCTGTCTGATAAAGGGTATTTATGGTACTATCAAGAATACTTATGCCTTTATCATATTCTGAACTATTAATAAGCTCTGCCACCGTACTGCTTATATCCTGTCCAATATTATTAAGCTCACCCATAATACTATGCTCATAGCTTTTATAAGCCTCAAACTGTGCAATATTATCTGAGGTTACAGATATCTCAAGCTTCATAAGATTGGCAATTGTATTAATATCGGCTTCTGGAAAATGTACGGTATTTTTCATCATCTCACTTATAGTATCAGTATCAACCGGCATATTCATATTAATAAGCTCTTTTATGAGATTTACATTCTCTTCTGTAGAAGGATATCCGGCAGCCCCCAATGCATTATTAATCATATAAGCCTGTTGTCCGTCTGACATAAGAGGCTTTAATATAATTGTATCAGTAATATTGTTCTCAAGCAGAAATGTCATATTCTGACCTATCTGCACCAGTTGGTTCTGTGCCAGACGTGCCAGTAACTGCTGTCCATTATTAAGACGAAGTGTAATATTATCATTATTAATATCTGTTACCAGCCCTGACAGAATATCTCCCTCCATCATGTTTTTAAGAGTTTCTATAACCTCTTTGCTATTGGCCGTCTGACCATTATTAACATTCTGACCGCTATCTGCCTGTCCTGCATTATTGATATTGTTACTAACATTTGCATTATTATTTATATTGTTAAACAGATTTGTAATATTAAATGCCATATCATTTCCCCATTTCCAGACAATTCTATTGTAAGGTATTAAAGCAGGTTCTTTAAAAATGTCTTTCTATGAATTGGACATGCTCCATATTCACTTATAGCCTTTGTATGCTGTGCTGTTCCATACCCCTTATGCTTTGCAAATCCATATTCAGGATACTGCTTATCATATTCATACATAATATGATCCCTTGTAACCTTTGCTATAATACTTGCCGCTCCGATAGATATACTTTTTGCATCGCCCTTAATTATAGGAATCTGCTCTATATCTATATCGGGAATGGTAACCGCATCATTAAGAAGAATGTCCGGTTTTACATTAAGACCGGCTATTGCCATTCTCATAGCCTCATATGTTGCCTGTAATATATTAATCTCATCAATTCTTTTAGGAGATACAATTCCTGTAGAATAGCTGACTGCCTCTTTCTTTATTACTTCAAACAGTTCTTCTCTTTTCTTCTCACTAAGCTTCTTAGAATCATTAATATACAATATCCGTGAATCCTTTGGAAGAATAACAGCTCCTGCAACAACAGGACCTGCAAGCGGTCCACGACCTGCCTCATCTATGCCACAGATATAGTTATATGCACTATATTCCTTCTCATATACACAAAGCGTCTCTACACGTTCCTTCTCAAATTCAAGCTTTAATGCTCTCTTTAATTCTGTGATACGTTTTTTGGTAAGCTTTTCTCCCTGTTCATCCAGTCCCGATTCTATCTGCTTTTGTAAATTCTCTATTATTGTCATTTTAAGCTCCATTATTCAGGATTATTTTTTAATCAACCATTATTTCCCAGCCACCTTTATTAAAAAATAATCACGTCAGCATTATTTTTAAAACTAATATTCTTCCGGTTTTTCTAAAGTTATTCTTCCAATTCGGCCGCTTCTGTAATCATCAAGAATAATACCAGATACCTTTTCATAATCTACCATACCGCCTCTTTTAAGACAACCTCTCTTAGCTGCTATTTCCTCCATAACCAGAAGTGACTCCACACTCTCATCAACGCCATATCTTTCATTAATATTACCCGGATATTCCTGTATAATAAATTTAACTGTATCCAGGGCAAGCTCATCAAGATTAATAACCTCATCATTCATTGAGCCTATCATTGCAAGCTTTTTACCTACCTCCTGATTGTCAAACTTAGGCCATAGGATACCCGGTGTATCCAGCAGTTCAATATTCTTATTAAGTCTTATCCACTGCTTTCCTTTTGTTACGCCCGGCTTATTACCTGTCTTTGCACAGGCTTTGCCCGCATATGAATTAATAAATGTAGACTTACCGACATTAGGAATACCTACAACCATTGCCCTTACAGGACGGTTCATAATTCCCTTTCTCTTATCTCTTTCAATCTTATCTTTACATGCTTCCGCAACAGTTGCATTAATCTGCTTAATTCCCGCACCTGTTCTTGAATTAATCTTTAATACAAAAAAACCCTTATTATGAAAATATTCCATCCACTGTGTATTACGCCTTTCATCTGACAGGTCCGATTTATTCAATAAAATAAGTCGTGCTTTATTCTTTGCAAGATTATCAATATCTGGATTACGGCTGCTCATTGGAATCCTTGAATCCACTACCTCAATTACAAGATCAATAAGCTTAATATTTTCTTCCATCATTCTTCTGGCCTTAGTCATATGACCCGGATACCACTGATAATTCATAAATACCTCTCTTCTTTTTGTTATTAATTTATATATTTTATTTTATAATCCCAACATGCTCTAATGGTGATGACACCAGCCATGCTGAACCTATTATATCTTCCTTTTTCACAAGACCTATGCTTGCAAAACGGCTGTCTTCACTATTATTACGACTGTCGCCAAGTACAAAATACTCATCAGCTTTAAGTATTATCTCATTGCCTGCAAGCCCCTTAGTAAGAATATCCTCGTTTGAAATATCATTCTCAAGTAACGTTCCATTTATATATACATGTCCTTCCTTAATCTGTACCGTTTCTCCTGGAAGTCCTATGATACGCTTAACATATACCTTTGAACCTGCAACATTGGGAAGCTTAAAAGCTATTACGGAATACCTTGACGGGCTGGTAAGTGTATAAGCCATCTTATTAATAAGCACCGTATCACCACTTGCAATCGCGCTCTCCATTGAATTGCCACTAAGCGTTGTTCTGTCACATGTAAACAAAATCAATGCATATGCAAATACTATTATTATACATACATCTGCAGCAAATTTAAGTATATTAAGTAATCGTGTATCTTCCTCATATCTTTTTTTAAATAGGGTCATATCTGCTCCTAACTGTAAGTTTCTTTATATTATGTAAATGTCAAAACTACAAAAAGCTGTTTCTGACTGCACATAAATCTTTTTATTTGCGATATAATTATAACATATATATATTTGTGTGCAAGTATTCCGTGTTTTGTTTTACATTTGTTTTACAAATTTATAAAACACATTTTATATATAACAAAAGGACACCTACCATATAAGTAAGTGTCCTTCCATTATTATTATTAAAACAGAATTATCTAACTAATTCTTTAACCTTAGCTGCCTTACCAACTCTTGTGCGTAAGTAGTTAAGTTTAGCACGTCTTACCTTACCACGTCTTACAACATCAACCTTTTCTACGATAGGTGAATGTAATGGCCATGTCTTTTCAACACCAACACCATTAGAAATCTTTCTTACTGTAAATGTAGCACGAACGCCTGTACCCTGCTTCTTTAAAACTGTACCTTCAAAAACCTGAGTTCTTTCACGGTTACCTTCCTTAATCTTAGCAGATACTCTTACTGTATCACCAACGTTAAACTGTGGCACTTCAGCCTTCATCTGTGCTTCTTCAATGTTCTTAATAATATCGTTCATGTGTGACCTCCTTAATATTCGGATGTTCTTAATACAACTACTGTAACAGAGGACCATCTCTTTTTCACAACTCATTAAGAATATCATATATACTAAAAAAATGCAAGCATAATTTTAAAAATTATACCTGCACTTTTATTGTTTTTATAATATTTTTATATAATCAATATTATTCATAGATAATTTTCTTTAATAGATTTACTAATTGGATTTGTTCATTACAACATACAAACTTCTATTGATTAGATGGTCCGTTATTGTAAGGGTCGTTATAATTGTTATTGCCATTATAACCATTGTTATTAAATCCATCGTTGTTAAAGCTGCCGTTATTATAACCATTATTATAGCCGTTATTGTAGCCATTATTATAACCATTATAGTAACCACCATTATTATAACCATTACCACCATTCATAATGTTCTGGTCATAATCGCTTATTTTATTAAGTGTATCCTGTATAATTATGTAGTTGACAATTCCAAGACTAAATATCTGTAATACAAGAAACAATATATTAGAATTGCCTCCACCGGGAATACCTCTCATATATCTTGCATTATCAATTCTTTCACCCTGCTTATATGCCCAATAGATTCCATAGATTCCACATGTAACAATTGATAATAATAAAGCTGTTCCACCACTGGCTCCTGAAACATCATTAGATGCATTCTTTGCATCATCTGTAATTACAATGAACCAATATAAACTATATATACCACATGTTACAATTGATAAAATTATGCATGTTGCAAGGTTTCTTTTTGTTATTGGCATAAACTTTACCTCCTCATATTCTAGACACAGCAATTTACTATTAATATATCCGCTTATTAATTATGTAATTTATTGCTGTTATTTCCATTATACATTAATCTAATAATATTGCAATGAAATTAGTTTGTTTTTCAGAATTTTGTTAAAACTGTATATTAAATTCATAAAAATTTGTAACTGTCATAAGACAGCTTATTATTGATAATTTTGTCAAAAAATGATATATTATCTAGTATAAAGTATCTATGGGGGGATATAATAGAATAATAACAACAGTCTTTCTGATTGATTTTTGTCCATAGAATATTCATCATCTTATATTCTATGGACTTTATTCTTAATAACGATATATTTTTTTAATATTTAGTCCTGTATCTTATCCCCATTTATACATCATTTGTTTTGGTATTGGATATATCATATATTTTCTTCAATATTATATATTTTATACCATACAGTTCTATTTTAATATACAGGTATCTGTGCTGCAGATACCACAAATACCTGTCATGCATATAATATAGTCATTTCATAGGTAATATATGCATCATTTATATATGTATCTGCGGATTGGAGTATTTTAATATGAAAAAAAGAAGTTTAAAAAAGTTTCTTATTATTACCTATGCTTCAATAGCACTGGTAGTTGCTGCAGTTATTTCAAGTGTTGCAATTTATTACATACGTTCCTCCACTGATATGGCTTATACCAACTATGAAGATGCCATGAATCAGGGTTATAACACAGAAATAAAATCAGAAGTCCAGTCTTCCATTGCTGTTATAGAATATTTTTATAACAGATATAAAGCCGGTGAATTATCTGAAGAACAGGCCAAGAAAGAAGCCTGCGAGGCTGTGCGTAAGATGCGTTACAGAGATGACAACAGCGGTTATATGTGGATTGATGACAGCAACTATATTCTGGTTATGCATCCCATTCTTCCGCAAAATGAAGGACAGAACCGATATAATCTTGAGGATCAGAACGGAGTAATGATTATTCAGGAGATTATGAAGGCCGCTAATAACGGTGGTGGTTATAATCAATTTTATTTTACTAAATCAGATGGTGTTACCGTTGCTTTAAAAGTTGCGTATTCACAAAAGTTCGAACCATGGGGATGGATTGTTACAACAGGAAATTATGTTGATGATATGGAAAATGAAATGGTTACTGTAAAATCAAATATAACAGACAATTTTTCATCAATGGTTATTGTAATAATAATCCTTGCCGTAGTCCTGCTCATTATATTTATTATTATTTCTATTTTTGAAAGTAATTACATGATTATAAAGCCATTACACCAGATTAAGATGATGGCAGAAAGAATTGCATCAGGCGATATTACGCAGGATGCACACATATATAATATGAATGATATAGGGCAGACTGCCACAGCGCTCAATACTGCCCAGAGTAATATCAGAAGCCTTATATCTAATATTTCAGAAGTATCCGGTTCTGTAGGTAGTGCATTAACCGAATTTTATGCATCTTTCCAGAAGATGTCACATTCTATTAATGATGTTTCTACAGCAATTGACGATATTTCACAGAATATAACATCCCAGGCGGATTATACACATTCTGCAGCTAATGATGTTGATTCTATCGGAAAAGATATTGTGCTTACTGAACAGGCAGTTGAAGAGCTTGATATTAATTCGCAGAATATGCAGAAATTAAATGACACCTCTACTGACACTTTAAACAATCTTGTCAATATTAGTACAGTTACAAAAACACAGATTATTAATATGTATTCGCAGGCTAAAAAAACAGATGAATCTGCACAAAAAATCAAAGATGCCGCTAACCTAATTAATGATATTGCAGAACAGACAGATCTTCTTGCACTAAATGCTTCTATTGAAGCTGCCAGAGCCGGTGAAGCCGGAAGAGGTTTTGCTGTCGTTGCAGAACAGATTGCAAGCCTTGCCAGACAGTCTTCTGAAAATATAATTGAAATAGATAATATAGTAGAAGAACTGCTTACTAATTCTAATGAATTTATCAATATTATGAATTCAATGCAGTCAGATATACACCAGCAGTTTGAGCATATTCATGCAACACAGGATAACTTTAATGTGCTTAGTACAAGCCTTCAGTCATGCATAAGTTCTGTTGGAACTATTGATACCATGACAGGAAATATTGAGATACAGCGACAGAATATAACTGATGTTCTTAATAAACTTAATGGAATAGCCCAGGGTAACGCAGCATCTACCCAGGAAACATCAGCTATGGCTGACGAGCTTGCTTCAATGGTACAGCTCTCTACACAGACGATTCAGAAATTAGATGAACATGTTAAAAATCTGTCAGCTAATATAGCAAAATTTAATTTGTAATCTGTGATTCTAAATAGAATTGTAATATAAAATATTTAATTATATTTAATCCAGGTAAAAAGCAGTTATAATATTACATAATATAACCATCACATCAATACCGTTATATTATATTTATTATAACTGCTTTTACTATATTTTTACAATTGTATCTATTATTGGTTAAGCTCAAGTAAGCCGTCTAATAAATGAACAGTAACTGTACCTGCTTTCATATCATGTGCGAGTATACATTCATCAATAACAGGAATAAGTATCTGTTTATCATCAGGAGTTGTAACCTCATATACGTTATTAGCCCCTGTTTCAAGTACCTCGGTAAGTGTTCCAAGTTCCCTGCCGTCATCCGTTATAACCTTAAGCCCGATTAAATCACATATAAAATACTCACCCGGTTCACATTTTACAGCATTATCTCTTGTAACCATAAGATCTTTTTTAACAAACTGTTCTATGTCATTAATACTGTCATAGTTCTTAAACTTTACTATTACATATTGTTTAAAGAATTTTACTGACTGTACTTCAAGTTCAATATCTTCTCTTTTAAGCTGGACAACACAGTGCTTAAGCTTCTTAAATCTCATTGGATCATCTGTTGTAGGAAATACTTTAACCTCCCCTCTTATGCCATGTGTCTGTGTTATAACACCTACTCTTAATAAATCTTCCATATATACCTCTTAAATATACTTCTTAAAATTATCATTATATATACAAAAAAGGCTGACACAATCTTTCGATATGTGCCAGACCTTCTTAGTTATCAATTTCAACTATGACCTTTTTGTTAGTCTTTGATGCAGCTGCAGAAACAACTGATCTGATTGACTTAGCAATTCTGCCTGATTTTCCGATTACCTTACCCATGTCAGATGGGGCAACCTTTAAGTCAACTATGATGGCTTTATCTTTTTCAGTCTCAGTTACAACAACTTCATCTGGATTATCAACTAGTGCCTTAGCAATAATTTCAACCAATTCTTTCATAGATAAACACCTCCGATAGTTTACTTTTCAATACCAGCCATCTTGAAAAGCTTAGCAACTACTTCTGTAGGCTGTGCTCCGTTTGCTAACCACTTCTTAGCAAGTTCAGCATCGATGTTAAGCTTACATGGATCATAATTAGGATCGTAAGTACCGATTTCTTCTATAAATCTACCATTTCTTGGTGATCTTGAATCAGCAACGATTACTCTATAGAAAGGAGACTTCTTCTCACCTAATCTCTTTAATCTGATTTTAACTGCCATTTTACCTTTCACCTCCTAAAAAAATACTAAATTAAGATATATGTTAAAAAGGAAGTTTAAAACGTCCCTTCTTAGCACCTTTCATCATACCCGGCATCTGCTTCATCATCTTCTTCATCTGTTCAAACTGCTTGACAAGTCTGTTGACCTCACTGATGTCGACACCGGCACCATTAGCAATTCTATTCTTTCTCGAAGGATTAAGTATCTCCGGATGACTACGTTCCTGAGCTGTCATTGAATAAATGATTGATTCAGTACGCTTAAGATTAGCTTCTGCATCATCAGGAATTGTCATATTCTTCATCTGGGAGCCAAGTCCCATTCCTGGAAGCATGTTAAGAATTGAACCAATACCGCCCATATTCTTAATCTGTCCCATATACTCAAGGAAATCATTGAAATCAAACTCAGCCTTTTTAAGCTTCTGTTCCATCTCTTTTGCCTTTTCCTCATCAATCTGTGCTTCTGCTTTCTCAATAAGCGTAAGCACATCACCCATACCAAGTATTCTTGAAGCCATACGGTCAGGATAGAACTGTTCAAGGTCTGAAAGCTTCTCACCCATACCTACATAAAGAATAGGCTTTCCTGTCACTGCCTTAATTGAAAGGGCAGCACCGCCTCTTGTATCACCATCAAGCTTAGTAAGGATAACACCATCAATTCCAATCTTCTCATCAAATGTGGATGCAACATTAACAGCATCCTGACCTGTCATGGAATCAACAACAAGTATTGTCTGGTCAACTGCAACTTCACGCTTGATATCTTCAAGCTCTGTCATCATATCTTCATCAATATGCAGACGACCGGCTGTATCTAAAATAACAATGTTAAAATTGTTACTCTTAGCATGATTAATAGCCGCTTTAGCTATATCTACAGGACTCTGGTTCGTACCCATTGAAAATACTTCAACGCCCTGCTTTTCTCCATTAATCTTAAGCTGTTCAACTGCGGCAGGTCTGTATACATCGCAGGCAGCCAGCAACGGCTTCTTTCCCTTAGACTTAAACTTCCCCGCTAACTTAGCAGTAGTAGTTGTCTTACCGGCGCCCTGCAGACCAGCCATCATAATAACTGTAATCTCGCCACCGGACTTAAGAGCAATCTCTGTTGTCTCAGACCCCATTAATGAAACCATCTCTTCATTAACTATCTTAATAACCATCTGACCCGGTGTAAGACTCTGCATAACATCCTGTCCGATAGCTCTTTCTTCAACAGACTTGACAAACTTCTTAACAACCTTAAAATTAACATCGGCTTCCAGTAAAGCCATCTTAACTTCCTTCAATGCCAGCTTAACATCTGCCTCTGACAGACGACCCTTTCCACGAAGGTTCTTAAATATATTCTGTAATTTATCTGAAAGATTATCGAATGCCATAAACCCTCACTTCTGCTGTTACCCAGCTATTAAAGAAATATCAGAAATTATCAATTATATCTTCAGCAAGCTTTCTGATAGAATGAATACTCTCAATATCGCCGCTCTTAATATACTCATTGGACAACTGATTAATCTGATGAACCTTTTCCTTAGTAATTATAAACTTCTCAATCAGATGAAGCTTACTTTCATAACCATTTAACGTCTTGTCTACTCTCTTAATGATATCATGTACACCCTGCCTTGAGATTCCATGCTCATCTGCAATCTCGCTTAGTGTTAAATCATTAAATACAGCATCTTCATATATCTGCTTCTGATGTTCGTTTAAAAGTTCTCCATAAAAATCATATAGGAGTGTCTGTTCAACTATCTTTTCCATAACTCCACCTTTTTAATGTCTTATATTGTCCTGACAACAACTGACCTGATTATAATATCATAGAGATTATACACTGTCAAGTATTTTTACTTGACAGTACGTTTTTTATTGAAACATTATTTTCACTTAACCGCATGTTTTTATTGTTTTTTAATTATTTCTCTGAGAAAGACATCATCTCAGGCTTGGACATAACAGCCAACAACCGTTACTCCATCCTCCATAATGCTCTCGCATTTAATATGAATAATTGAATTAATATATGAATTTTCCTCTTTATCATCATCGGTTTCTTTTACCGGAACAACGACACGGATATAATTCTTAGTATATCCGGCATAATATTTAATGCCATCAATATCAATAACTTCTTCAACAAGAATATCAGCATTTTTACCTAAAAAACTTCTTCTGTATTCTTCTGACATAACATGCTCAAGCTTTAGAAGTTCTGCACTCCTTTTGGTTTTAATTTTTTCATCTATCTGATTATCCATTTTATCAGCAACTGTTCCACGCCTTCTCGAATACTTAAATATATGCATTTCATAGAAATGTATTTTTTGTAAAAATGCCCTGGTACACTCAAATTCTTCATCTGTTTCAGCAGGAAAGCCTACTATCACATCAGTTGTTATTGCAGGATTGTCAAAATATTTTCTTAATATATTACAGCTTTCCATATACTGTGCCGTATTATATTTCCTGTTCATTCTCTTTAATGTAGCATCACATCCGCTTTGTAAAGACAGATGAAAATGCGGACATATCTTATCCATAAGGCTTATCTTTGCCACAAATTCTTCTGTAACAATTCTTGGTTCTAATGAACCCAGCCTTATTCTTTCAACACCTTCAATATTATTAACTGATTCAATAACTTCTAAAAGACTTCCCTTTCCATTATCAAGTCCATATGAGCTAAGATGTATGCCAGTAAGAACTATTTCTTTATAGCCATTATCAACAAGCCTTTCAACTTCTTTTATAATGCCTGACATATTACGGCTTCTGATACGGCCTCTGGTATATGGAATTATGCAATATGAACAGAACTGGTTACAGCCGTCCTGTATCTTAATATAAGCTCTTGTGTGTTCATTTACCCTGTCAATTTCTAACTCTTCATACGGCTGGTTCTTTGATAAATCTATGACATTTTCTATGCTGTCGGATAATATTTTATTTTTACTTTCTTCTATATTCTCTGGATTATTACCATCTTCCATAGAAAACGTATTATCAGCATGATTTTCAGCATTTTTAAAATATTCATCGAGAATATCTATCAGATTGATTTTCATATTATTTCCAAGGACAATATCTACTGCCTCATCCTTAGCTACATTTTCACTGTCAGCCTGCGCATAACAGCCGGCTGCTATTACTACAGCGGAAGGATTGAGCTTCTTTGCCTTATGAAGCATCTGACGTGATTTTCTGTCTGCTATATTAGTTACTGAACATGTATTAATTATATATACATCTGCCGGTTCTTCCCCAAAAGGAACCATTGTATAACCGGCATTTATAAGCATCTGTTCCATCGACTCGGCTTCATAAGAATTGACCTTACACCCAAGATTATGTATTGCTGCTTTTTTCAAATTCTACTCCTTTTCCGGTATGCCTGATTCTCAAGAAAATAATTTATTTTCACACACCTTATAACTTATTATTCATTTTTTATCCATCACTTATGATTTAATATTTTCATTAACAAATTTCATATAAAAAAACATATTTTTATCAACCTTAAGGTTGACATCTTTTTAACATAAAGATATTATAATTATATTATCTGCAATACCGAATCTGTTATACAGATTTGTATTTAATAAAATTATCAAACAGGAGGTATAATAATGAAGACAGTTAAGATTTCATTAAATTCAATTGACAAGGTTAAATCATTCGTAAACGATATTACAAAGTTTGATGTTGACTTTGATCTCGTATCAGGAAGATATGTTATTGATGCCAAGTCTATAATGGGTATTTTCAGTCTTGATTTATCTAAGCCTATTGACTTAAATATTCATGCTGATTCAGATATAGATACTATTTTATCTGTATTAAATCCATACATTGTTGAATAATCATTATGAATATTAACATTCCATGGCTTTATCAGAAGTCTTGTCCGGATGGACATGTTTCCTGATAAAGCCATTTTTTAATTCTCTTTTAATTCATCCGTTCATTAAAATCCTACTATTTTTACAACTGAATTATTATTCTTTTATAAATATTTCCGTCTGCTAAAATATTTACCACGATATCATATAATCACAGACACAGACAATAAATATATGAATATAAGAAAAAGCCCCATAAACAGCTTATTGCGCCATTTATGAGACTTTGTCAGTTACTCCGCTTCAACATATACCTTTTCAGTCGTTTCTAATGCAACTCTCATAAGTTCATCTATACAGTCATCAAGATTATGCTCATCTCTTTTGATTACCTTAAGATTAGGTTTTGTAACGGGATGCTTTGCAACAAATATTGTACAGCAGTCTTCAAATGGAAGTATGGAGGTCTCATATGTACCAATCCTTTCTGATACATCTATAATCTCCTGCTTATCAAAGCCAATAACAGGTCTGAATACAGGCATCGTACATACTTCATTAGTGCAATAAAGACTCTGCATAGTCTGGCTTGCAACCTGTCCTATACTTTCACCTGTCACAAGTCCCATGCATCCACTTTCTTCACCGAGCTTTTCAGCAATCTTCATCATATATCTTCTCATAATGATTGTAAGCTCATCATGAGGACACTTTTCATATATAGCAAGCTGTATATCTGTAAAATTAACAACATTAAGTGTAATAGGACCTGCATATCTGGCAACAAGCTTTGCAAGGTCGATTACCTTCTGTTTTGCCCTCTCACTTGTATATGGAGGTGCATGGAAATATGTAGCTTCAATCTGCACACCTCTTTTTGCAACCATATATCCTGCAACAGGGCTGTCAATACCGCCTGATAATAATAACATTGCCTTTCCTGCTGTTCCTATTGGCATTCCACCAGGACCAGGTATCTCAACTGAATATATATTAATCTTATTGCGTATTTCAACCTGTAAAAGCACATCAGGCTTATGCACATCAACACTCATCTCTGGAAATGCTTCAAGTATTCTATGTCCAAGCTCTGCATTAATCTCCATTGAATTCATAGGAAAATTCTTTCTTGCTCTTCTTGCATTTACTTTAAATGAGATATCCTTATCCTTATATGCTGAGTCGATATACTTTACAACAGTATCAGCAAGGTCATCAAAACCTGTGTCCTCTATCTGTACCACAGGACATATTCCAATAATACCAAATACTGTCTTTAAGGCTTCAACAGCTTCGTCATAATCAAAATCACTTTCCGCTGTAGCATATATACGACCATTTTCCTTAGTCACCTTAAACTCTCCATCAATCTTTTTTAAGGCATACTTTATCTGTCTTACAAGGGCATCTTCAAATATATATCTGTTCTTTCCCTTAACACCAATTTCACCATATTTTATCAAAAATGCTTTATACATTATTTTCCTCATTTCATGTATATTTTAATAATATCAGAAGCATTAACATGTCTGACAATATAATCTAATAGATTAAGTTATAACAAAATTTTTAACAAAGGTCAATACCTCTAATGTCTTGTGAATCTTCTTAATACCGGTAATAACTCCTTTAATGCTGCTATTGTATAATCAAGCTGCTCTTTAGTTGTATCAAAGCAGAAGCTGAATCTTATTGTTGAATCCAGAAGACTATTATCTAATCCAATGGCAACGAGAGTTGAACTTAGTCCCGGTTTGTTAGAGGAACATGCAGAGCCTGATGATACATAGATATTCTTTTCTTCAAGTGCATGTAAGAGCACCTCTGCCCTTACGTCCCTAAAGCCTGCACTTACAACATGTGGTGCTGACTTACGGTCTTTCATGCCATTTAACGTAACACCATCAAGCTTTTCAAGTTCACTTATAAAATAGTTCCTGAGCTCATACATCTTATCAATCTTCTCATCAAACTGACTGTTATATATAAGAGCTGCTGCCGTTCCAAGTCCTGCCACACCCGGAACATTTTCAGTACCTGAACGCATGCCCTTTTGCTGTCCGCCACCGAGAATTAAGGGTTTTATCTTAGTATTTTCTTTGATATATAAGAAACCTGTTCCCTTAGGTCCATGAATCTTATGGCCACTTACTGACATGAGGTCAATATTTAGTTTCTTAGGATATATCTTAAACTTTCCATATGCCTGTATAGCATCTACGAAAAATACAATATCTTTATTATATTCCTTAACGATATGTCCGATTTGTTCAATCGGTTCGATTGTTCCTATCTCATTATTAGCATACATAACAGCTACAAGAATAGTTTTATCATCAAGAGCAGCCTTTAAATCCTCTAAAGATACAAGACCCTGACTGTCAACCGGAAGATATGTCACATCAAAACCATTTTCCTCAAGATAATTAAACGGCTCTTTTACCGATGCATGTTCTACCGATGACACAATCACATGATTACCACGCCTTTTATTAGCCATAGCTGTACCAATAACAGCCATATTATTGGATTCAGTACCACCAGATGTAAAAAGTATCTCTTTTTCCTGACACTTAAGACTCTTAGCAATAATCTTAGCAGCTTCTTTTATATATTTTTCTGCCTCGACACCTTTCATATGCTTGGATGATGGATTACCATAATCCTCACCCATAACCTTAACAACAGTTTTAATAACTTCATCTGCACACTTAGTCGTTGCAGAATTATCCAAATACGCTTCCATTTATAAATTCCTCTTAATTCATTATCATCTTATTAAATATGTCCGATTTATTCAATCTAATAAAACCACTCAATAAGAATGTTAATCTTCAAAATGATACATAAGAACTGACAATAACATCATTCCGGCAGTCTCAGTCCTTAATATTCTCTTTCCCAGTGTAATAATCTCACAGCCTGCCTCAGTAGCATAGTCAAGCTCTGCCTGATCAAAGCCACCCTCAGGTCCTATAAATATTGCAACACTTTTCCCGGCTTCAATATTATTAATAAGTTCTTTTGTCTTAGCAATTCCATCCGCACATTCATATGGCAGCAGTTTAATATCACACTGCGCCGCCATATCAACAGCCTCTTTAAATGATAATACATCATGTACTATAGGCATTATGCTTCTCTTACTTTGTTTAGCTGCACTCTCGGCAATTGCATTCCATCTTTTAACCTTGTTTGGTGCTTTTTTTGCATCAAGCTTAACCACTGAACGTTTCATTGCAACCGGAACGACTTCAAACACGCCAAGTTCAACTGCCTTTTGTATAATAAATTCCATTTTATCGCCCTTTGGCAGTCCCTGAAACAGATATATTCTAGATGGAAGCTCTCTTCCACGCTCATCTACGGCATCTATATCTGCTCTTATATATTCGTCTGCCATCTGGCTTATATGGCAACTGTAATCAACATTATCGCCACTGCTTATCAATAGTTCATCACCAATCTTAAACCGAAGAACATTCTTTATATGATTGACATCTGAGCCATATATATCTATATAAGTATCATGTATATTCTCATGTTCTGCAAAAAAATGATACATACTAATCACCATTCTACTTTCTTTTTGCTGTTACATTGACCCATTCACCATCGTGGTTGATTTCAACTATTTCAAGTTCAGGATTCTTCTTAAAACATTCTACAACCTCCTGTTCCTTTGTATCAATTATACCGGAAGTTATAAAATATGCTCCATGCTTCATATGCTGTGTAATCTCTGCTGATAATGGTTCTAGTACGTCTGCAAGGATATTGGCACATACTATATCATAACATTCATAACCACATGCATCCTGTATCTTCTTATCATCAATAATATTTCCTTCAATAACCTCAAGCTTATCCGGTGAAATATTATTCTGTTCTGCATTTTCATGTGATGCAATAATTGCATTAGGATCAAGGTCTGTGCCAAATGCATGCTTTGCGCCATACTTTAATGCAACAACTGATAATATACCACTTCCACAGCCAACATCAAGTACCTCTTCACCACCCTTGACGTATTTCTGAATCTGTCTTATTACCATCCTTGTTGTCTCATGTGAGCCTGTACCAAACGCTGTTCCGGGATCTATGCTAAGAACAGGCTTATCTTTCATCTCTTCTGTAACAGGTTCCCATGTCGGCTTGATATATAAATCTCCTATTGTAAATGTATGCCAGTACTGCTTCCAGTTATTAATCCAGTCCTTATCCTCTGTCTGTGATTCTGTTACAGTTCCATCCCCGACATTACAAAACATCCTTAACTCTTCCAGTCCGTCCTTAACCTTAGCAGGCATTGTATTATCATCGTCATCTGCATCAATATAAAAATTAACTGTTGCACTGCCATCATCAGGCGGAAGATCGGGAATAAAATCAACGAACATAGTCTTTGCTTCTTCCTGTGTAAGCTGAACATTATCCTCTATTTCAATGCCTTCAATTCCGAGCTCATCAAGCATGTTGCTTATAAGGTCAACTGCTTCTGTCGTAGTCTTAATTGAATATTTATTCCATTTCATATTAATCTCCATTCCGCAGGCATTTTTAATGCCGGAGGAATCGCGAGCCCAATGTCAGATTGGGCTCTGCGATAAGGGCTGCTTTGTGACGCCTGCGGCAAAAAGCAGCCGTGTGATAAAATAAGCTATCGAGCTTATTTTTCACACTAATCTCCATTCCGTATAAATTAAATGATATGAAAGTCAAAGAGTATTTTGACCATTGTATCATAATATATGTTTTTGTATTCTTAATAAAATAATCTTTCACTGTGTTAAAGTCTTAACATTATGCATTTTTAAGAAATTCTTTATATCCTCTGTAAGTTTCATACAAATCAGCCTTGCTTATAATCTCATATGGCGCATGCATATTAAGCACAGCTATACCGCTGTCAATTACATTCATTCCATAATTGGCAAGTATATAGGCTATTGTTCCACCACCGCCGGCATCGACCTTGCCCAGCTCTGATGTCTGATAATATACCTTGCCATCGTCCATAATTTTTCTTAACCGGCCCATATATTCTGCCGATGCATCATTAGAACCGCTCTTTCCTCTTGCCCCGGTATATTTATTAAATACCATTCCCTTACCAAAATATGCGCTGTTCTTCTTTTCACTTACAGATGCATAATTAGGATCGAATGCTGCACTTACATCTGATGAGAGCATATTAGAATTAGTAAAACATCTGCGGAGCTTAAGTTCAGAATAATCACCGGTTCTGTCAAGCACTTCTGCTGTCATATTTTCAAAGAAACGCGAATGCATACCTGTCGCGCCTACACTGCCTATCTCTTCTTTATCAACTAATATACATACACCTGTCTTTTCAAGGTCTTCTGATTCTAACTGTGCTATAAGGGACGGATATGCACACACTCTGTCATCATGTCCATATCCCATAATCATACTTCTGTCTATACCATAATCCCTTGCCGGGCCTGCCGGAACAGCCTCTATCTCAGCAGATAAGAAATCTTCTTCTTCAATTCCATACTTTTCCTTTAATAATGCAAGTATATTTTTCTTAACAAGCTCTGATTCAGCTTTTTCATTTTCATTCTTATCAGCTGGCTTTGGCATACTTCCTATAAGAATATTTAAGTCTTCTCCTTCTATGACCTTATCAGCTTTTTTTGACATCTGCTCACCTGCAAGATGGATAAGAAGATCTGATATACCAACAACAGGATCATTGATATCTTCACCGATATTAATATCAACAACACTTCCATCCTTAAGTGCAGCCACTCCATGAAGTGCAAGAGGTCTTGCCACCCACTGATACTTCTTAATTCCACCATAGTAGTGTGTCTCCAGCAGCGCCTGCTGTGTATCCTCGTATAAAGGATTCTGCTTGATATCAAGCCGTGGCGAATCAATATGCGCACCAAGAATGTTCATGCCGTTTTCTAATGGTTCTTTACCGATATTATAAAGTACAACAGCTTTTCCCATATTTACAGCATATACTTTATCACCGGCTTTTAAGCTTCTGCCTTCTTTTATTATGTCTTTTAGGTCTTCATATCCATATTTCTTAGCAAGTTCTACAGCTTCCTTAACACATTCTCTTTCAGTCTTACACTCCGAAATAAATTGTCTGTATTTTTCTGCAAAATCAAATACTTTCTTTTTATCATTATCATTATATTTCTTCCATGCATTAGGTCTTTCCATCTTTGTATATCCTCCTATAATTTATATTCTATAAATGAGAAAATTAAAAATATAATAATATAATACTTCATTGATAATATCACAATTTATAATATTCCATCTGTATTGTACGGTATCAGCACTGATATTATACTGTCATATTAATGGTTTCAACGCTTTCTGCTTCTCTTTGTCCGGCTTCAAGTTCCATTTCAGCCTCATCCTTAAACTGCTCAACAAGATCCTCGCTTATAACAGGAAGTTCATCAATAGACTGTACTCCAAACACTCTCAAAAACTCTTCCGTTGTTCCAAAAAGCATAGGTCTTCCCGGTGCATCAAGACGTCCCAGTTCTTTACACAGACCATATTCAACAAGTCTGTTTACAGCATGCTCACTGCTTACCCCCCTAATTTTCTCAATCTCCATCTTAGTAATCGGCTGTTTGTATGCAATTATGGCAAGAGTTTCAAGCAATGTATCAGAAAGGACCTGTTTTTTCGGTGCTTTTGCAACCTTTATTAGATTTTCATAATATTCCTTCTTAGTACATAGCTGAAATGCATTTTCCAGCTCTATTACCTTTATACCACGGTCTTCTTTTTCATATTGCTTCATCATATCAGCAATAACCTGTCTTACCGTATCTTTATCCGAATCAACTGCCAATGCAAGCTTATCCAGTTCAACTGACTCACCCATTGTAAAAAGCACAGCCTCTATAACTGCCTGCATCTTTTTCTTACTCATTAATAAACCTCATTTCTATCTAATCTTCAACAATATCTTCAATCAGGTCAGGGTTCTTTATAACAGTAATCTCAATATCTGACATTATATCTTCCTGCCACACCTGTACAAATCCGGTCTTGATAAGCTCAAGTATTACAAGAAATGTAACTATTACTGATACCTTTGATGCATTAGATGAAAGCATCTGCCTGAAATTAAACTTCTTATTCTTATGAAGATATTCCTTGACCTGAACCAGCTTTTCAGACATGCTGACCTCTTCCTTTTCAATCTTGCCAAACTTACTTCTTATAGGGTCAATCTTGTCCTCCTGACGTCTTAATACATCCTGAAAGATTGCATTAAGTTTAATAAGTGTTGTATCTCCAACAAGCTCATCCAGATTAAGCTTTGGACGGTATGCTGTCACTTCCTTTGGTATAGATGGCTCTTTATAAAATGCTTTTTCGGCATCTATCTGTCTGTCCTTTAACTCATATGACATATATTTAAACAGCTTATATTCAAGAAGCTGTCTGACAAGCTCTGACCTTGGGTCCTCTTCTTCTCCATCCTCATTTACCTCTTTAGGAAGCAGCATCCTGGACTTAATATCAAGCAGTGTCGCTGCCATTACAAGAAATTCACTAACAACATCAAGATCTTCCTTATCCATCTGGTCAACATATTCCATATACTGTTCCGTAATCATCACAATAGGAATATCATATATATTAACTTTATTCTTATCTATTAAATGTAAAAGCAGATCCAGCGGACCTTCAAACACCTGAAGCTTAACATTAATTCCCATATAGTCCTCACTTTTTATCATATGGTATGCCTTTATATTCAAGATTCACCCGCCAATCTTGCTGCAAGCCACTGGTCAGACCTGCTGACTTTTCATATCAGCGGCCATGCAATCCTCGCAGAGCATATATCTCAGACTGAGATATAATCAGGCAAACATATTATATTATACCCAATATATACATTTATTGCAAATAATTTGTGCTTACAAAAATTGCAATATAAGAGATTGTTTTTGTACATTTTTCTGTATTTGCTCATTTATAGTTAAACAACATAAAATGACACCAGAACAAGAATTATATTAATCCTTGCCCTGATGCCACCTGTAAAATATTATTTATTCAGATAATTTTCTATTCATTGCTGACTCTAAAGCATCTATAGATGCTCTGATGATATCATGGTCAATACCGATACCAAAGAAGCTGCCCTGTCCGTCTTCACCTTCAATACCTACATATGCAATGGCACTTGAATCAGAACCATCCTTTAATGCATGTTCCTCATAACATACAACATCACATGTCTTGTTAAAATGCTTTGCAAGTGCATTACTTACAGCATCAAGACGACCATTACCACCGGCTTCAACATTAACCTTCCTTCCATCCTGTTCAATCGTAACTACAGTCTGTATACCATCCTGCTGCTTGAAATGTACCTCTGTAATCTTAAATAAAGGTGTATATTTCTTATAACGCTTCTCAAATATCTCAAGTACTTCATCAGGCGTAAGCTCTTTATGCTCTACATCTGATACATCCTTAACAGCGTAACCTAAATCTTCTCTCATCTTCTTAGGAATAATCATTCCAAAGTTATGTTCAAGCACATATGCAACACCGCCCTTACCTGACTGGCTGTTAATTCTTATAACATCTGAATCATATGTACGTCCAACATCCTCAGGATTAATTGGAAGATATGGTACTGTCCACAATTCAGGATTATTCTCAACTCTGTAATGCATACCCTTTGAAATAGCATCCTGATGTGAACCTGAAAATGCTGCAAATACAAGCTTACCGCAATATGGATGTCTTTCATCAATCTTCATCTGTGTAAGTCTTTCAAAACATTCTGAAAGCTTAGGCATATCAGATAAATCAAGTTCAGGATTGACGCCCTGTGCATACATATTCATTGCAAGGGTAATAATATCAACATTACCGGTTCTTTCACCATTGCCAAATAAAGTTCCCTCAATTCTGTCAGCACCTGCAAGTATACCAAGCTCAGCATCAGCCACACCGGTACCTCTGTCATTATGTGGATGAAGTGATACTATTACATTTTCCCTGTTGTGAAGGTTCTTACTCATATATTCAACCTGACTTGCAAATACATGTGGAAGTGACATCTCAACTGTTGCCGGAAGATTGATAATACATTTATTATCAGATGTTGGCTGCCATATATCAATTACAGCATTACATACCTCTAATGCATATTCAGGTTCAGTTCCCGTGAAGCTTTCAGGACTGTATTCAAATGCAAAATTGCCATCTTCCTTTTCTGCAAGTTCTTTAAGAAGCTTGGCACCTTCTATTGCAATCTGTTTAACCTCTTCCTTAGACTTTCTAAACACCTGTTCTCTCTGTGCAAGAGATGTAGAATTATATACATGTACAATAGCCCTTGGAGCACCCTTTACAGCCTCAAATGTCTTTTTGATGATATGTTCTCTTGCCTGTGTAAGCACCTGTATAGTAACATCGTCAGGTATCATATCCTTCTCAATAAGAGTTCTTAAAAATTCATATTCTGTCTCAGAGGCGGCAGGAAATCCAACTTCAATCTCCTTGAAACCAACATCTACTAAAAGCTTGAAAAACTCCAACTTCTGTTCAAGGCTCATAGGCTCAACAAGTGCCTGATTACCATCTCTTAAGTCAACTGAACACCATGCCGGTGCCTTATCAACATACTCTTTCTTCACCCAGTCCATACATTCAACCGGTGGCATAAAATAACCTCTCTTATACTGCTTGTAATCGAACATCTTCAAATCCTCCATCTTATTCAATATTTTAATATAAATAATAAGCAAACCATAAGAAACACGCTCAGACAGCTTCCAATTATTATCATATCAGCCATATAAATTATACGCTGGCATGAAATATTAACTCATTGCGTGCATAAATAAAAAAGTCTTCCGTTCCTGATAATAATATCAAGAGACGAAAGACTAAATCTCACGCGTTACCACTCTTATTCACGAAAATTCGTGCACTCACTGAATACGGGAAAACCTTATATTCTGTCCACTATAACGGTTGGCATCCGGCTACGCCTACTAATAATTGCAATCAATCACTTTCGGATAGCAGCTCCAAGGCGAGTTCGATACTTTCCTTCTATTGCCTCGCACCACACGGCAACTCTCTGAATCAGGTCCGTATCTAATATTCCTCTTCATTGCATTTACTTATTACTGCTTAATACTATACAACTGTATCAGTTCATTGTCAAGCCTTAATAAGACATGTTTCTTAAATTTACAGGGCAACATCCAATACCATCATCAGTGAAAATCCGACTGCAAACATTATTGTAGAAATGTCAGTATGTTTTCCCTGTGACATCTCTGGTATAAGCTCTTCAATAACCACATATAACATTGCTCCCGCAGCAAAGCTTAACAGATATGGCAGCGCCGGTATTATTATTCCTGATAAAACAATAGTTATAATTGCACCTGCCGGTTCAACAGCACCCGATAATACCCCATATGCAAAAGCTTTTTTCTTAGGAACGCCCTGAGCATGTAACGGCATGGATATCACAGCCCCCTCAGGTATATTCTGTATAGCAATTCCTATGGAAAGAACCAATGCACTCATGATACTTATATCCTTATTACCGGCAATCCAGCCGGCATACACGACACCTACTGCCATTCCCTCCGGAATATTATGCAGTGTCACTGCCAGCACAAGCTTAGTAACTCTTGTAAAATTGCTCTTTGGTCCCTCATCTTCACTGCTATGCTGATGCATGTGTGGTATTAAATGATCAAGCAGCAGCAAGAATAATATTCCAATCCAGAATCCTGTAGCGGCTGGTACAAATGACAGCCTTCCCATATATTCTGACTGGTTAATCGCCGGTATTAAAAGACTCCATATTGAAGCTGCCACCATAACTCCGGCAGCAAAACCATCAAGAGCTTTTTCTACAAGAGTGCTAAGATTCTTCTTCATAAAAAGCACAAAACACGCTCCAAACGTTGTTCCAATAAACGGAATTAATATTCCTTTAAATACTTCTGACATTTTTTCAGCCTCTCAGCTTATTTTTGTTATAAAAATCACGTCTGAGATTTTTAAAAATAATCTTCTTGGTATATATGCAGCCTATTATAACAGCAATTGAAAATATAACAGATAATGTCATATTAATCTCCTCCTTAAGCGTTATTTGAAACTGTTTACATCTACCGTAATATCTGCAATTGTAACTGTTCTTACTGTTCTTTGCTATTGTATATTTTGAAATATCAGCTGCCAGAATCATATTCATGGCAACGCATAAGTTCATACATATAACCTTATGATGCATTTGTATTTATAGCTATATGTTTAATATATGCAGAACCTGCGTAAATGTTATCAGTTTAAATGATTTCGTGAGTTAGTCGCACCTAACCCTATATAGATTATATCACATCATCTTAATTTCAACACACTTTTATTAATATTTGATTGATATTTTTTATCATATGTTGCTTTTATCATTAAAATATTCTTTTGCAAACTCCATATCCTGAACAAGCTCCATTGTTCCAAGATATTTTCCAGCATTATCTCTGACAGCCATATATGTCACAAGCATAGTTCTTCCGTTTTTCTCCATCCATATTGGAATCTTATCAAGCGTATTATTACGAAATTCTTCTATAATTCTACGTACCTGCTTCTCTATCTTAGGTGGATGACACGAAAAAACTTCTCTATCAATTGCCATACCCGGGCGCTTAAATACCTTATGACCTTCATTAAAATATCTGTTAATATTATCTGAATCCACAAACGTAATCTCTAATGGTATGGTATTAAGCATAGCACTTAACTGTTCTGCATTCATATGTCCACCTGCAAGGATAATCTCATCATTATACTTATCCTGAACAGCTTTGCTATTTTCATTCTTATTAAATTCTTCTGCCTCGCTCCATTCATCTTTTTCTATGCCAAAGCAGACCGGATAATCTTTGGAATCCTGATATATTCCATACCACTCTTTCTGTGTAAAGTTAAATGCACAATTAGGGAATAATATATTAGCTTCCTTATATATCATCTCTTCAATTCGTTTAAGTAATTGCCCGAGTCGTTCATTCCATTCCCCATCGTGATTTTTATCTGATAAAATATTTGTTATTTCATCTCTTATTTCATCATCAGTTGTCCACATCACATCTGATGGTCCGCTTATTTCATATGTCACTTTAAGCACCGGATATAACAAATCTCCTTTTTTTGCATAATGAACACTTAGCTGTTTTAATTTTTCAATTAAACTGCTTATATTATAGGAATCACTATTTCTTATGTCTATAATCAGTTTTTGCAACGCTTCATTTTCTAATGCAAATGTATTAAGAGGATGACCTTTAAGCTTTATAAGACTTGCTGTCAGTTCACTTCTTTTCTGTCGCATTTCATCAGCCTGTGCTTTAATCTGTCCAGTATTTTGTTCATTAGTGGTCATTCCATGAAATAGTGCAGAATGTACATCACACAACATCCTGACCTCATCAACAGGTGTTCCCTCATTAATAAGATCCTGCTCTGCCCTAAGAATAACCATTGGTTCTACATCCTTAAATTCCTTTACAAAATCCTTACGCACTTTTTCAAGAGCATCACCATCTACAAGTCTTTTTAAATAACCCTTTATCATTTCTTTTTGAATCTCAAATTTTTTATTTTCCATAACAATCTCCATTTCTACTTTATTGCGAAGTGGCAAAGACAATTTTACGCAAACGTTTTTTCTTCTACCATCAGTGACTATTTGTTTTTCTTAGAAACAAATAACCTGTTCACATCTAAGTTCCTTAAAATAATCACATCATCATTATTTTTTCACTTTACATTTTAAATATACATTAACACAGGCATAATTTATGTTGTAGATACAACATTTTAAGATTATTGTATGGTAATTACGCTAATCTGGTATATTATCATCATTCTGAAATGCAAGGTTTAAAACAGGAAACAGTCATGACAAAGATGCCGGACTATATTATCATCTTTATGAAATGCAAGGTTTTAAAACTATAACAGATGATGGAATTAAGAAGCTGGAGAATATTATCATCTTCATAAAATGCAGGGTTTCAAAACCACAACAGAGGATGGAATTAAGAAGCTGGAGGATATTATCATCTTCATAAAATGCAAGGCTTTAAAACCACAACAATGGGAAATTTTATGCATATTTGGATATTTTTAATGCACTTTTATAATATTTTCTGTATGAAGAGATTAATTAAATATTGATATCTATATACTTTTAAGGATATAATGTTGACAATATATTGTTTAGAATATATTTACTGTAAATGCACAATAATTTTATTTGCCTGCATGTGGACCATAATGTTAATGTATATTCATTATAAATCCACATATTACAGATTAATAATACAACCCTGACTGGAGATAAATATGTTGACATATTCTTTTGAAAATACCGGCTCTGACAGTCTGTATGAATACCTGTATAAATGTATCAAAAATGATATTTTAAAAAATGAACTTGCAGCTGGATATAAGCTTCCATCTAAAAGAAGTTTTGCAAAAAATCTTGGTGTAAGTACCATTACCGTAGAAAATGCCTATGCACAGCTTATTGCAGAAGGATACATATACTCTGTGCCTAAAAAAGGATTTTATGTGTCTGATATTGAAAAAAATAATTTGTATGACTCAAAAAAAACATGCAGTCAGGCTGAAAACAGATTGACGTTAAACATATCTGCTAACCCCTCCTACGCTGCTGATTCCTACAATACTTTTTCTGTTAATAATTCAAATGATTACAAATTTGATTTTACTTCTAACAGAACATTAACGGGAAGCTTTCCATTTTATACATGGTCAAAGCTTATGAAGAACGTTATTGCTGACAGTTCATATGATATGCTTACTCCTTCTCCATCAGCCGGAGTTTACCCTTTAAGAAAAGCTATTTCTCAACACCTGTATGATTTCCGCGGAATGAATATCCGTCCTGAACAGATTATCGTAGGAGCCGGGACTGAATACCTGTACAGCCTGTTAATTAACCTTCTTGGCAGAGATAAGACATTTGCCGTCGAAGACCCTGGATATAGTAAAATACGTCAGATATATGAAGCTAATAATGTCAATTGTGTAAGCATTCCAATTGACGATGACGGTATAAACATTAACAATCTTAATGACAGTAATTGCAATGTAATACACATATCTCCTTCACATCACTATCCTACAGGTATTGTGACAACTGTAAGCAGAAGATATGAGCTTTTAAGCTGGGCATCTAAAAATGCAGACCGTTTTATTATCGAAGATGATTATGACAGTGAATTCCGGCTTATGGGTAAGCCTATTCCATCACTCCAGAGTATTGATGTATCAGATAAAGTTATCTATATGAATACATTTACAAAAAGTCTGGCTCCTACTATCAGAATAAGCTATATGGTGCTGCCAATTCCTCTGCTTGATAAATTTTATAAAAGGCTGTATTTTTATTCATCTACGGTTTCTAATTTTGAACAATATACACTATGCCGCTTTATTGAAGATGGATATTTTGAAAAACATATTAATCATATGAGGATATTTTATAAGAAACAACGTGATACGATGATATCTGCCATAAATAACAGTCCACTTGCCCATCACGCTTCTATACAGGAGAAAGATGCAGGACTTCACTTCCTTATGGCTATTGATACAAAATTAAGTGATGAAGAACTCATCAGAAAGACAGCAGATAACAATATCAGAATATCCTGTCTGTCACAGTATTATTACAATAAAAGCAATGCCATCGACCATACCCTTATAATGAATTACTCCGCTATTGATACGGAAAAGATAGAAGAAGCCGTCAATGCACTTGCTAAAGTACTGATTTAAGAATTTATTAATCTTACACCGCTATCAATCCTAAAATGTACTGACCTCCAATTGTCATATTATATTTCTGGCTTTTGGTGGCACTTAAAATTTAAGGACTGATAGCGGTTTTATATATGAATTTTATTGTGTATCAAAACTTTGAATTATATATTATTGATGTTTTGTTAAATCTTTACTGTATCTCAGAAATATTTTCTAATACAGCAAGTATTAATTTCCATGTTCTTTCAACAGAAGAAATGCATAATTTTTCCTTAGTTGTATGAATATCAATGATATCCGGTCCAAATGATATGCAGTCAAGACCCGGAAGCTTATCTGCTAACATTCCACACTCAACTCCTGCATGAATTGTCTCTACAACCGGCTCTTTGCCATATAATCTGGTATACTGCTTAACCATATGCTCTCTTAACTTAGATTGCGCATTATATTCCCATGCCGGATATGTGCCTGATACTTTGCAGAAACCACCTAAAAATTCAATGAAGCTTACAATCTTATTGACAAGCCATTCCTTTTCACTTTCAACAGAACTTCTTACAGAACAGAATATGCACATATCATCTTCATCTGTCCTGACAACACCTATATTATCAGATGTCTGCACAAGCCCCGGAATCTCAAGGCTCATTCTGCCAACACCATTAGGAAGCATAACAAGTGCAGCAATAATCTTAGAAAGGGTATCATGCTCAAAGCACTTGTAATCAGCATCTTCTGTATATGTTTCATAAGTAATAGCCATATCAGGATCTGTTATCTCAAATTCAGCTTTAAGTTCCTGTGCAATTGAGTCAATATAAGTCTTAAAATCTTCATAATCGTCTTCATCAAGTACCATATTAATTGTTGTGAACTTTGCAATTGCATTATCCTTTTCACCACCATTAATATCCATTACACCAAATTCAAAATTCTCTCTTAATCTGCTAAGAATTCTTCCTGCCAATACATTAGAATTAGCTCTCTGGCATATAATCTCTACTCCCGAATGGCCTCCTGTAAGACCTGATATAGTTAATGTAATCTTTCTTCCTGACGATACAACTCTCTTTGCCGGAATATAACATTCTACAAGTCCTCCACCTGCACAGCCTACAGTAAATACACCTTCATCTTCTGAATCAATATTAAGCATATATTTTCCCTTAAGATCTGATATATCAATAGCTGCCGCTCCTAACATCCCTATCTCTTCATTAACTGTAAATACTGCTTCTATTGCAGGATGCTTAATTGTATCAGATGCCATAATTGCAAGCGCATATGCAACTGCTATACCATCATCACCACCAAGCGAAGTCTTATCAGCTGTAATATAATCGCCATCTACATAAATATCAAGTCCATCCTTTTCCATATCCTTATCACTTGAATCTTCCTTAACAGCAACCATATCCATATGTCCCTGCAATATTACTGTAGGATAATTCTCATAACCACTGCTTGCCTCTTTCCAGATAATAACATTAAGACTCTCATCCTGACGATACTTAAGATTATGCTCCTTTGCAAAATTAACAAGATATGCACTGATCTTCTCAAGATTATTAGAACCATGTGGTATTGAACAAATCTCTTCAAAATATCTGAACACCTCTGCCGGCTGTAAATTATCTAACTTCATGAAACATCTCCATTCTGCCATTCATCATAATATAAATTTATTTTAGTAATGGCTTCTTAATTATTAACATTTAATATTTTTAAATGTCCATCTGATTAAACATTCTAATATTTTATCCCATAAAAGTCAATTGTGATTTGTTGACCATTTGTTGAAATGCGGGGTGTAGAGGGGAAGTGGCGGATTGTATTGGGAATTT
>URAI01000009.1 GCA_900545725.1 uncultured Eubacterium sp. | reverse complement strand
AATCTTACATATCAGCCACAGCCTGCCCGTCTCTACACCCTTGTTTCAACAAATCACAATTTAATGGAAATAGTTGTATATGTTTACCGCCACATTCTCTGTAATTCCATCTGTCTGCATAAGCTCTTCTACCGAGGCATTTCTTATCTTTTCAATATCAAGGAACTTTTTCATCAGTGCTTTACGTCTTACAGGTCCGATTCCTTCAATACCATCAAGTACTGAATGTACCTGTGCTTTTCCTCTTAAGCTTCTATGATATTCTATTGCAAAACGATGTGCTTCATCCTGTATTCTCGTTATCAGTTTAAAGCCCTCGCTATGCCTGTTTATAGGAATTTCCACATTGTTATAATATAGTCCTCTTGTATTATGATTATCATCCTTTACCATGCCGCACACAGGTATATTAAGGTTAAGTTCATTTAACACATCAAGCGCCACATTTACCTGGCCACGGCCGCCATCCATCATTATAATATCTGGAAATACTGAAAATCCGTCTGACTTTTCAATTGCCCTCTTAAATCTTCTTGTAAGTACCTCGCGCATACTCTTATAATCATCAGGTCCTTTAACTGTCTTAATCTTAAATTTCCTGTAATCATTTTTCTTAGGCTTTCCATCCTCAAATACAACCATAGAGCCTACGGATTCGATACCATTTGTATTAGAAATATCATAGGCTTCTGCTCTTTTAAGATTGTTAAGTCCTAACCATTCTGCAATCTCTTTCATCGCACCGATTGTACGCATCTGTTCTCTTTTTATCTTTTCTCCATCCTGAATAAGCACCATCTGTGCATTTTTATATGCAAGCTCTACAAGCTTTTCCTTTGTTCCCTTTTTAGGTGTTATTACATTTACTTTGCGTTTCTTTATACTGCTTAACCAGTCGCTTACGATGCCTGCATCCTCGATTTCTTCCTGAAGCATTACTATATTGGGAATGTATGGTGTTCCACCATAGTATTGCTTGACAAACTGCGATATAATCTCACTTCTTGTATCCCCCTGTGCCACGCTCATATGAAAATGTTCTCTTCCAAGCAGCTTGCCGCCTCTGATAAAAAATACCTGAACTACCGAATCCATGCCATCAGAAGCACATGCAATAACATCCCTGTCCTCATTGTCATCCGAGGTTATTTTCTGTTTCTGTGCAACCTGCTTAACACTGTATAATAAATCCCTGTATTTTGCCGCCTCCTCGTATTCCATTTTCCCCGAGGCTGTCATCATCTTTTCTTCAAGCTCTTTTAATATTCCTGAATAATTACCATTTAAAAATTCCATTACTTTGTGTATAGCTTTCTTATATTCCTCACTTGAAATATATCCCTGACATGGCGCACTGCACTGTCCTATATGATAATTAAGGCATGGTCTTTCCCTGCCCTCATCCTTCGGAAGCTTTCTGTTACAGGTTCTTATATTATATAATTTGCATAAGAGTTCTATTGTATCCTTCACAGCTCCTGCCGATGTGTATGGTCCGAAATACCTGCTGTTATCATGCTTCATATCTCTTGCAAACATAACCCGTGGAAATGGCTCATGCACCGTTACCTTAATAAACGGATATGTCTTATCATCCTTTAACATAGTATTATACTTCGGACTATATTCCTTTATAAGATTACATTCTAAAACAAGTGCCTCAAGCTCTGAATCCGTTATTATATATTCAAAATATGAAATATGCGATACCATTTTCTGTATCTTAGGCGTATGATTCCTGCTGCTTTGAAAATACTGTCTTACTCTGTTTTTAAGACTTATTGCCTTGCCTACATATATAATTGTTCCAATGTTATCATGCATTATATATACTCCCGGTTTTGCCGGCAGTTTTTTTAATTCTTCTTCTAAATCAAACAAATATTGTCACCTTCTTAACAATCCAAATAATATATCTTTTTCCGGGATTCTCCTGCAAGTTCTTCTGCAAAACGCTGTTGACTCTGCTGAGTCTTATTTTAGCATATTAATAGGATTTTATAATGTAAGCTGATTAATCATTTACAATTGCATTTTGAATCTTATCATGCACAAGCATGGCAAGGTCAGGTGTCTTAAGTCCCTTATATGTCTCATAATCTATTGCCGGTAAAAACTTAACTGTAACAGCCTGTCTTTTAGTACTTCCGGTGTCAAATACCTTATAAGTATCTATAAGTGCAACCGGCACCACCTTACATTCTGCCTTATATGCCGCCTTAAATGAACCACCCTTAAATTCCAGAATGTTATTGCCGTTCCTGCTTCTTGTACCCTCTGAAAATATAAGAAAATTATGGCCTTGTTTAACTTCCTTTGCCATATCATTAATTACAGTAAGCGACTGTCTTATATCTTCCCTGTCAATATATTTTGAACGTAAACACTTAAATACATTCTTTAAAAATGGAATATCTTTAAGCTCTTTTTTGTATACCACCGAAAATGGCACAGGACACGCTTCTATAATTGCAAGCACATCAAAAAATCCCTGATGATTTGGAAAGAAAATAAAGTTCTCATTTTCCGGAATATTTTCAAGTCCAGTGACATTCACATCAACCTTACCGGCATGAACCGCATGGTGAGTAATATCCCTTATAAATTCATATAGTTCCTCATCACTATACTTATCTGCATTTTTAGCATACTTTGACAGCTTAAAAAACATCTTAGGCAGATAAAAAAAATTCTTCAAAAACATCAATATAATTCTTTTCACACTAATCTCCATTTCTGAGCAACCTTTGTTGCGAAGAGGCGAAGAAAAATTCGCACAGGCGATTTTTCTTCTGCCATCATGGGCTATTTGTTCTGCTCAGAAACAAATAGCCGTGTGAAAAATAAGCTATCAAGCTTATTTTCCACACTAATCTCCATTCCGCAGGCATTTTTAATGCCGGATAAAAAAGTTCCGGCAGGCTGCTATATCATCCTATATCAAATATACCAGCTTACCGGAACTTGTCAATCTTATATTAATTGTTATTCTCTTATACTATTATGATGTTGGTAAAGTTAATTCCACCAAACTAACTGATGCTTACAGATTACTTTGTTACACATCAATTATTACAATACAATTCCCTCAAAGAATCTATCAGAAATCAACCTCTGTATCATAGTAACAGCACTTAAGAAGCTTTTCCATCTCTTCCTGACTTGGCTGACGTGGGTTAGAACCTGTACATGCATCAAGTATAGCATTAGCTGCTATATCAGGAAGCTTCTTTAAGAACTCATCTTCCGGAACAATACCTGTCTCAGCAGGAAGTCCACCTTCACCATAATGCTTAATACACTGTGGAATATTAAGTTCATCATTCATCTTACGAAGCATTGCAATTAAATTATCAATCTTTTCTTCTGTTGTATTACCACCAAGGTGAATGAAATCAGCTATATATGCATATCTTTCAGCAGCTACAGGATCCTTAGAATTATACTTAATTACCTTAGGAAGATACATTGCATTAGCTGCTCCGTGGATAATATGTCCGCCTTCAAATGCTGCACCTGTCTTATGAGCCATTGAATGAACAATACCAAGTAAAGCATTAGAGAATGCCATACCTGCAAGACACTGTGCATTATGCATCTCATCTCTTGAGTCCATATCTTCATTATATGACTTAACAAGATGTGCCTTAATCATCTCAATTGCATGAAGTGCAAGTGGATCTGTATAATCACAGTTAGCTGTTGATACATATGCTTCAATAGCATGTGTCATGGCATCCATACCTGTATGTGCAACCAACTTAACCGGCATTGTCTCTGCAAGTTCAGGATCAACAATCGCTACATCCGGTGTAATCTCAAAATCTGCCAATGGATACTTAATACCCTTCTTATAATCAGTAATTACTGAGAATGCTGTTACTTCTGTAGCTGTACCTGATGTAGATGATACTG
Source organism: uncultured Eubacterium sp. (assembly GCA_900545725.1). Taxonomy (GTDB): domain Bacteria; phylum Bacillota; class Clostridia; order Lachnospirales; family Lachnospiraceae; genus Lachnospira. Next base: position 41,430 of record URAI01000009.1, on the reverse strand, counting down.
CACAGAAATGAGCTTTCTGTCTAAGCTTTGGCAGACCAAATACCTTAATCATATCTTCAAATTCGATATCAGGATATTCATACTTAATCCACATAGCCTTAGCTGCATCAATAGGAGAACCACCACCGATAGCAACTATCCAGTCTGGCTGGTATTCTTCCATAACCTTAGCACCCTTCATAACCGTATCTACTGATGGATCTGATTCAATACCTTCAAAAAGCTTTACTTCCATTCCGGCTTCTTTAAGATAATCTTCTGCTTTCTGTAAGAAACCGTTTCTCTTCATTGAACCACCACCAACACAGATGATAGCCTTCTTTCCTGTAAGTCCTTTAAGTGCTTCTAATGCACCCTTTCCATGATAAAGATCTCTTGGTAATGTAAAACGCATCATAATATACTAACCTCCATTTTCAAAATTCGCCCGCAAATCCTGCTCACACCGCCAGTCAGCTCTGCTGACCTTTTCATATCAGCGGCTCTGCAATCTTCGCACAGCGTATATCCCAGCCATAGGTTAAACCCCGACTGAGACAATATTGTTCCCCTCCCTATAGATGGGAGGTATCTCATATTGAGATATATAATAAGCTTTGGTTATCGTGCCTCGTTACATCTAACATTATTATTCATTAAGATTCAATGAATAATAATACGCCTGTTTCCTGCAATAAAATATATATACAAACATTCTATTGTTATAATCAGATGATGATAGAATAATCCCTACACATTAACTGTTAAGTTGTAATTTTTTACATTGTGATATTATGTAACTTATAATGTCTGTCATCACACACATTATATATATTATTTATTTGTAAAAAAATTACCGGAACAGACTTTGTTAAATTCACGACAATCTTTATATATATTATATCCAACTGATTATCAATAATCAAGTATAAAATGTATTAATTTTACAAAAAACATAAAAAAAACACAATTTTACAAAATATATTTATTTATGTCAGTTATTATCAAATTTTAAATATGCATAGGCAATTATTTAAATGTAGAGTTTAATGCAGTTATAAAATTTTTTCCATCCTGACTAATAGAATACTGACTCATACAGGTTAAAAAAGCTGAACCAGACAATCTTTAATTTATGCCATATACATAAAATCATCAATTGCCTGATTCAGCTATTTTTATATGCAGCTTATTGTAAAATCATCACTCAGCTACATAGCAGATATTTTATATTTCACATACCTTAAGTTACCTAATATTACAATTATATCCATTACTCTTTGCATAACTCTCAGCCGTGCTTCCTGAAGTTGTTATAATTGTAGGATATTCTGCCTGTATCTTAAAATGCTTAAATATACTGTCACCTATCTGTGTTACGCTTGCAGGTATTACTACACTCTCTAAACTCTCACAATCTGAAAATGCATATGCACCAATCTGTGTTACACCATCCGGTAATATTTACAGTTGTAAGTGATGCGCACTCCTGAAATGCACTGTTTGCTATACTCTTTAATGTCGATGGCATATTAATCTGTACCAGCTTTTTAGCAAGTGCAAATTCCGCTGTATCAATTGTTTCAATACCCTCTTCTAATGTAATCTTTGTAATATTACTTCCCTCAAATGTACTCATAGAATCAGAACCAAGTCTTTTTATTGTCTTTGGAATTGTAATTTCTGTAACTCCGCTGTCATAGAATACCTGATATCCCATCTCTTCAACCGTTGACGGTATTGTAAACGAAGTAAGTGTGCTGCATCCATAGAATGCATAATTATTGATCAGCTTAACGGAAGATGGAATATTAATTGTTGTAAGGTTATTACAATTCATAAACAATCCTTCTGCAATAGAAGCTGTACCATTCTCAAGAGTTACTTCCTTAAGTCCGCTGCCTTCAAAAGGACCTGTTCCCACAACCCAGCCGTATTTAATAACTGACTTAGGTAATACAATGCTGCTTAATGAGAATGTACATGCAAATGCACCCATTCCAATACTTGTAAGTCCTGATGGAAGTTCAATATTCCCAAGACTTTCACAATGCCAAAATGAATAATTTCCGATGCCTGTAACTGTTGATGGAATATTGATATTGGTAAGATTTCTACAGTTTGCAAATGCATAACCGGGAATTTCTGTTCTTCCATCTTCTAAATGTACTGTAGTAAGTCCACTGGATCCAAATGCACTGCCAAGTCCTGACGCACCCTCACTTCCAAGATAAGTTACACTTGCAGGTATAGTAACCTCATTAAGCTTATAACAATCTGAAAATGCTCCATCACCAATTCTTTCAAGTCCATCAGGAAATGTTATTGATGAAAGCTCATCACAGCTATAAAATGCAGTATTACCAATGCTCTTTAATGTTGATGGTAATATAACTGTCTTTAAGCTGTTACAATCATAGAACATACTTGAAGGAATCTCTTCACGTTTTCCTGTAAATTCTACAGTTTCCAGTCCACAGCGTTCAAATGCTGCTCCCGATATAGCACCACCGGCTGATTCTACTGAGGCAGGGATGCATATATAATTCAGCTTGTCACAATATGCAAAACAGCTTGTTTCAAGCGATGTAACACCTTCCGGTAAATCCACTTTTTCAAGTCCTGTACAATAATAAAAAGCATACTTTCCTATAGTATTAACCGTAGATGGCAGATTAATCTGCTTTAAAGAACCGCAATTTGCAAACAATGCATTATGTACTTTCTCCGTTCCCTCTTCAAAGGTAACAGTTTCAATGCTTGAAAATTCAAATGCAGGTCCCAACGTTGCCATAGCTCCCGGACACTCATTTACATTCTTTGGAATAGTAATCTCTTTTAACGAATTACATCCCTCAAATACCCTGTTTCCTATCTTTGTAAGCGACTCTGGAAGTACAACCTCCGTAAGCTTATCGCAGCCTGCAAATATATCGTGTGTAAGCTCTGTAACACCTTCCTTTAATATTAACTTTTTAACACCGTTTAATCCTGCTGCCCTTTGTATTGTAACAGGAAGTGTTATCTCATCTTTAAACTGGCAGTTTGAAAATGCATCTGAATATATCTGGGTTACACCCTCTGGAATCTCTGAAACTGTAAGTGCCTTACAATTTTCAAATACACCTTTATTATAAACTGTCACATTTTCAGGCAGAGCATTAATTTCAAGTGATGAACAGCCCGCAAATGCATATTCACCAATATCTGTTAATGTATCAGGAAATGTTATATTTTCAAGCTGGCTGCATTCGTTAAATGCAAACTCTCCTATACTCTTAACATTCTTTAAATCAACACTCTTTAAAGCTTCACATCCTTCAAATGCTTTTTCTCCTATTTCTGATAATTTTGAAGATAGTATAGCATTTTCAAACTTAGAATAACTAAATGCTTCCTTTCCTATACTCTGTACTGAATCAGGTAATTTTAAGGTTGTCAGAGCATTCCTGCTAAATGCATCATCTTCTATCGTGGTAATTGTATCACACCAATCAATATCCGTAATACCCTGACAATTGCAGAAAGCTGCTTCTTTAATTGTCTTTACACCTGACTTAAATGTAACCTTCTTTATCTTTGGTATTGAATTACATAAATTAGCAGGAATCACTTCTGTTCCATCAAATACCAATTCAGGAGTATTCATATATTCAAATATTGACCCATCTGTAAATGTAGATGGGAATACTATCTTATTAGAAGGATGTGACCATTCATCAGTATTTAATGATGACATGAAATTATTGCTCTGTATATCAATCTTAGTTATTCCCTCTGAATAAATCAGTTCTTCTAATGCTGTACATTTATCAAAACTACTGTGAACACCTGTTACCTTTATGCCTGCAACCTGTGCAGGAACGGTAAGTGTCTTAATCTTATCAGCATCATTTCCAAGATAGTTAAATATAGTAGCTGTATCATCAGCATTCTTTGAATAGAAGAAACCGCTGTTTTTATCTAAAGTACCAACTACAATATTGCACTCAAAGCCTACATATCCGCTGCTTCTTGCTGCCCTAAAGACTACGCTTTTTCCTTCATAGTCACTTGTTATATTAATAATTTCTCCCGGTGTAATTGATGTCTCTTCATCGTCTATTACAAGCTCCCATTTTGCATTATATGCTGTATCTGCCATAACAAACTGTATCTTATCACCGGCAGAAACATATGCGGCCTTATTCCTCATCTCATTTGAATATGTCTTTAATGTAGGATCAAGACAATCTGTATAATTGTCCTTATAGCTGTCTCCACACACTGAACACTTATGTAACGTATATCCCTTTTCTGTATTTGTAGGTGCTACTACTGTATCTACATACTTATGTCCGGTTTTTTCAATCGTTTCTGTATATGTATTATTACATCTGCTGCACGTATATGTCTTTACTCCGTTCTCTGTACAGGTTGCCGCTTTTGTTACCTTTGATGTATAACTGTGTCCTAATGCAGCTTTTTCATTATCCTTATATGTGCTTCCACACGTCTTACACTTATGTAATGTATATCCTTTTTCTGTACACGTTGGTGCCACTACTGTATCTGTATAGCTGTGTCCTTTTGAAGTTATTTTTTCTATGTATATATTCCCACATTTTTTACAGGTATGTGTCTTTTCACCATCTGTAAGACAGGTTGCAATCTTAGTTACTTTAACCTCATAGTCATGTCCGGTTTTTTCAATCGTTTCTGTATATGTATTATTACATCTGCTGCATGTATATGTCTTTACTCCGTTCTCTGTACAGGTTGCGGCTTTTGTTATCTTTGATGTATAACTGTGTCCTAATGCAGCTTTGTAATTATCTTTGTATGATTCACCGCATGTACTGCACTTATGTAATGTATACCCTTTTTCTGTACAGGTAGCAGCTACTACTGTGTCTTTATAAGCATGTTTATGCGTATTATCATTATCTTTATTATCATCAGCTTTTTTTACCTCTGCGTGTCCATTTGTAACCTGATAGCTGGCTCCGTTATACTCTGCTGTTCCATTATAACCCCAGTCAATTCCGCCATTATTGACATACCAGTAACCAACATATTCATCATAAGCAATGCCTGTATATTTAAAATCAATAGCTCCGCCGTTTATCTTCCACCAATTGTATTCATTACATTTAAGTCCATTATAATTAAAGTTAATTGCTCCGTTTTCTACATACCACCAGCCTACATTCTCATCATATACAAGTCCTGTATAGCCAAAATCAACTGCTCCGTTCATTATCTTAAACCAGCCGGCATCGTTACATTTAAGTCCATTATAATTAAAATTAATTGCTCCGTTTTCTACATACCACCAGCCTACATTCTCATCATAGGCAAGTCCTGTATAGCCAAAGTCAACTGCTCCATTTGTTATCTTAAACCAGCCGGCATCGTTACATTTAAGTCCATTATAATTAAAATTGATTGCTCCATTTTCTACATACCACCAGCCTACATTCTCATCATAGGCAAGTCCCGTATATCCAAAATCAACATTACCATTGGTTATCTTAAACCAGCCATATTCATTAGATGCAAGACCTGTATAATTCCAATCAACTGCCCCATTGACATAATAATGTCACTGACCATCTTCTCCTATGGCAAGTTCATTGTTATATGCTGCCTGAACCTGTGTTATACCTGCTGTTCCAAATGTCGTTGTAGCAAGCATTGACAATGAAATTGCAAACACAGACAGCCTTTTTAGCGTCCTTTTAAATCTCTTTTTCATAAGCAATATCCTTTCATATCATGTGTATACATATTATTACCCAATCTGTATATAATCCTTTTAATTATTACTAAGCTTCTGATACTATATGTATTAATATTTCCACGGATACAAACCAAAATTTATTATAATTATATCTACTCTTTTTATACTTTACAAGTATTTCCCAATATATGGATATAAAAGTATGTCTGTTCTTCTCTGAAACAAATAAGCATATAAAAAGAGCTGCCGCATTAATGAAAAATCATCTAAAATATAGAATTATCCAGCAATTATATATCTATATTCTGTATGACTCTTCACTCATTGCGACAGCCCATATTATATTAATAATGCACACAGCCTTTAAGACAACTGTGATAAGCTCAATTGTTACTTATTAATTACACTCTTAACTGTATTAACAACATTTTCTACATTGAAACCAAACTTTTCAAAAAGCTGTGCAGCCGGACCTGATGCACCAAAGCCTGACATTCCTATTACCTTACCGTCAAGACCTACATATCTGTACCAGCCAAAGTCTGAAAGTGCCTCAACCGCAACTCTCTTTCTACAACTGTCAGGAAGGACTGACTGCTTGTACTCATCAGACTGCTTATCAAATTCATCCATGCTTGGCATACTTACAACTCTTACATCAATGCCTTCCTTTAAAAGCTCTTCTCTTGCACCTGTTGCAAGTGCAACTTCTGAACCACTTGCAATAATAATAGCATCAGGCTCTGCCTTAGAAGAATCCTCTAATATATATCCACCCTTAAGCGCTTCCTTAGAAGAACCTGCCTGCTGCTTTAAGTTCTGTCTTGTAAGAACTAATGCTGTAGGTTCATCCTTTGACTGGATTGCATGCATCCATGCAGCGGCTGTTTCTGTTCTGTCACAAGGTCTATATACGCAGAAATTAGGAAGTGAACGGAAAGCTGCAAGCTGCTCAACTGGCTCATGTGTAGGACCATCTTCACCTACGCCAATGCTGTCATGTGTAAATATATATACAACAGGAAGCTTCATAAGCGCAGTAAGTCTTGCCATAGGCTTAGTATAATCACTGAATACAAAGAATGTCGCTGCAAATGGTCTTAATCCGCCATGAAGTGCAATACCATTTACAATTGCTGCCATAGCCTGCTCTCTTACACCAAAATGAAGGTTAGTGCCGGCATAATTATCCTTGGAGAAATCTCCCGCATCCTTCATATTAGTCTTATTAGATGGCGCAAGGTCAGCAGAACCACCGATTAAATTAGGCATTAACTTCTTAATCTCGTTTAATATTGTACCTGATGTGCTTCTTGTTGCTTCGTCCTTTTCTGATTTAGCCCAGTATTCTTCCGAATCAAAAAGTTCTGACATGTCATAACCGTTATAATAGTTATCCCATTTTTTCTTCATATCAGGATATTCCTTTGAATACTTATCAAATAACTCATTCCATTCATCATATACCTTAATCTTAGAATCAGTAATTGACTTGTAATTATCATATACCTCCTGAGGCACTTCGAATGCTTCCTTACAAGGCCAGTTAATATTTTCCTTAAGTGCGGCTACATTATCAGTACCAAGAGGTTCGCCATGTGCACTTGCCTTGCCCTGTTTTTCCGGACAGCCATAACCAATAAGAGTATTAATCTTGATAAATGAAGGTCTGTCTTTATCGGCCTTAGCTTCTTCAATCGCTGCACCTATTGCCTTAAGGTCATTACCATCAGCAACTTCAATTGTCTGGAAACCAAAAGCTTCCATTCTCTTTAATACATCCTCTGTAAATGCTATATCTGTACTTCCCTCAATGGAAATATTATTAGAATCATATAAGACTATAAGCTTATTAAGTGCCAGTGTTCCGGCAAGTGAAAATGCCTCTGATGAAATTCCCTCCATCATACATCCGTCTCCACCTAATACATATGTGTAATGGTCTACAATATCATATCCGTCTTTATTAAATACACTTGCAAGATGGGCTTCTGCCATTGCCATACCAACTGCCATTGCCATGCCCTGTCCTAAAGGACCTGTTGTAGCTTCAATACCTACTGTATGACCATATTCAGGATGTCCAGGTGTGAGTGAATCAAGCTGTCTGAAATTCTTAATATCATCAATTGACAGGTTGCCATATCCAAAAAGATGTAATAATGAATATAAAAGCATTGAACCATGTCCGCCTGATAATACAAAACGGTCTCTGTTCTTCCATTCAGGATCCTTTGGATTATGGTTCATATGGTTAGCCCATAACTCATATGCCATAGGTGCTGCTCCAAGTGGCAGGCCGGGATGTCCTGAATTAGCTTTCTGAATTGCATCTGCTGATAATACTCTTATCGCATTTACCGATAACTCATCAATGTTTCTCATTATTTATCCTCCATTCTTACGCATTATTATACGCATATAAACTTAGTAGTATGTACTGCCTGTTCATATTACTGACAGTAATTTATCATAATCAGTCCTTAAAATCTGCCTCTGAAAGGAATGTAATACTTCCGCTGTCACTTCTCTTTTTCTTAAGACCACCAAATATCTTTCTTGATGATCTTCTTTCAGAATTCTCTATGGCTCTGTTAATTACTTCCTTGATATCATCAAGTTTGATATTATCATTATCTGTATGAAGCTTATCAATCTTAAGATAAAGCTCAAGTAATGCATCGTCATCAACCTCATATTGTCTTTTCCTTGCATACTTCCTTGCCATCTCAACAAGTTCATTTACCGTATACTGTTTTAAAACAATTCTATGATTAAAGGTTTTAGTAAGCTCAGGATTAAAATTAATAAGAACATTCATTTCTGCATCTGAATCTTCAAATATAACAATCATCCTGTCTGTATGCTGCTTCATGCAGTCTAATACTTCACTAATACGCTTAGGCTGTATAACGCCTGCACCCTCTACAATAAGAGCCGTTCCATTAAGCTTATGCATTGCTTTTGTAAGACCTCTGTGATTAATACTGTCACCTGTTGTCTTAGCAAGCTTCTTTTGCTGGTCAGGGAACATATAATTAATAGCTCTTATAATAGTCCTTGCAAGATCTGTCTTATCTGAACTTGAATTACCTGAAATAATTATATTACCAAACTCAGAAGTACTTATCTGCATCTCTTTTTCAAGTGCTTCAAAAAGTATTGCAAGCTGTCTTTCAAGTCCCGGCATCTCTTTATATTTTTTAAATATTCTGGCAAGCTCAGGTGATAACTTCTTATCATCATCTATAACCTCATCAAGCTCCTCAAACTCATCTGCTGCATTATTCTTCCTTGTAAACTTACCTGGCTTCTCTGAATCCCTATATGTCACATCTGATTTACCATTCTGTGGCTGCATATTATACATATCAGCCTGCATGCTTCCCTGAACTTCCTCATTATCTTTATTTAATGCTGCCTTACGCATATCCTCTGCTTCAGCCTCAAGCTTTGCAGTCGCCTTACCTGTTCTTATTGCAAGGTCTGTCTTTGCTGCATTAACCATCATAGTAACAGCTGCTTCATATCTTGCTTTTTTCTCATCAAACTTAGTTCCCTCAGCCTGTGCCTTTTCTTTCTGCCTTGCAATAAGCTTCTCATAGGCTGCACTCTTCTCATCCTTTTCATCAAGCATTCTTTCAAGCTCTACTCTTGAAAATTCCCTGGTATTCTGATTACCATACTTTTCTTCACGTACAGTTTCAATCCAGTCAGCCAGACTTAACTGTCCCTTAATCTGTTCATTATCGCCGTCTTGTCCGTCATCTGTAACTACAGGGGCAGGTCTTAAAGCTTCAGCCTCTTTTATATCTTCCTGCATGAATCTGTTTAAATTCTCAATAACATCTTTTTGTATATCATCATCTGACTGCTTAACCTCTTTATATGACACACTTTCTGACTGCTGTGTACTGTTCTTTGAGGCAATATCAAAACCACGGCTTACCTGTTCACAATTATCTTCTACCTGCTTCTTTGCATTTTCAATAAGCTCTCTTAAAGATAAAGATGCCTTGTTAAGATTAACATTTTCCGGTTTCTGTACAACAGACGGTGATATTTCCGTATCCGGCAGTTTATCATCTGTACCTGTATTATCATCCTGCTTTTTATCATCAACAGAGATAATAAATTCATCATCTTCTCTTCCTGCATCAACAGTATCATCCTCTTCGCCCTCTTCATTGTCATCCCTGTCAATCTGGAAGCCTGAAAATGCCTTCTTAAAGAAGCCTTTTATTCCACCCGGCTCATCATTATCCTCGCCAAGCTCATCACGTCTTAATTCTTCTTCAACGTCATCATGCTGTATTCTTACAAGCTCCTGCTGCTTTTTAAATTCCTCTTCCTTATCAAGCTCTTTATCATTCTTTCTCTTTCTGGCATTTTCAAGAATATTCTTCTGGGTCTTTGTAAGAGTTACACCGTACTCCTGCTTGAGTCTGATTGCACTCTCTACATATGTTCCATCCTGAAACCAAAGAACAAGGTCATCACATATCTTAATACATTCATCTCTTCTTCCTGTATTAAAATACAGCTTTGCAAGCTCATACATATACTTCTCATCTATCTCATGTTCCCTGTAATCCTCTAAGATTTCAACAAGCTCATTATCAGAAGCTTTCTCTGCCTTTCTTAATTCGTAATACAGAATAAATCTGTTTACATCATGCTGTGCCATTCTTTCATATTCATCGTATAGCTCTTCTGCATTCTCAAAATCCTCAAGCTTGATAAGAAGTTCTGTAAGCTTATATACAAGCTTTCTTCCTCCGAGATTACGATTATATGCAAGAATTGCCATATCTCTGGCCTCCAGCAAATCTCCTGCTGCTTCCTGCACATTAATAACTGTTGCAAGAGTCGGCCAGTCTTTAACCTTCTGCCAGTTCATTGAACCTGCTATCCTTGCTGCTTCATTATATTCCCTTTTGGATGCAAGCTTCTTTATCTGATCAACCTTTATATTAAATTCATATTTATCCAAAATTAGACGCCACCTTTTCTAAAACATACATTATACACTAATAAATTCCATACATTAATTATATCAGAACCAAATCCTAAAATATTTCCCGGTACTGTCCGTAGAAATATTTTAAACTAATGGCACGTCAGATATATTTACAATCATAATATGTTTATAAATGTTTTTACGATTGTAAGTGTACCCCGCCAACGTATTAACATCAGCATAAACATACACTTTTTAGTGTATCACAGCCATGTTTTATTGTAAACACAAGTCCTCTCTATTTTATTCATTTTTTAAAACTTAAGAGTTGTCTGTTCATAATTCATTCTCGTATATTCAAGCTCATCATTATCTGTACGGCTGTAATAATCCACTACTACCGTCTGCTGTTTTTGTCCTGAAAGCTTCTGTCCTAATATATAATTGACATCAAATCTTCCTGTAATTGCCGGTGTCGCACCTCTTGCCGGTACAATAAGCTGTACATGATTAGTCTTAAGCAGTTTAAAAATAGGCTCCCATATATATATATCCTTAGCTGCACCAAATGGATTATCTATAAATATGGTCTTACCAAGAACCTGACTGTCTGAAGGCTTCGTATTGATACTTGAAATATAATTAATAATCGATATAAGAAACTGTATATATATACCCTGTGACTGTCCTGTTGAACCAACCGCCTCCTCATATCTTAAATACCTGCTCTGGCTCTTTATGCGTTCTCTCTTATACAAGTCAATCCTTACAAGATTCATATCTGTAACGATAACTGAAAACAGTCTTTTCCACGCAAGGCGGTTCCTTATATACTTTAACCTCCCGGCTGTATCCTTAAAGCTTTCGGCTGTAATAATAGTCTCATTAATATATTCTGACATCTTCTGCTTATACTGTTCTTCTTTGATATACGGTATATACATGCTTATAATTGATATAACCTCTTTGTCCAGAGTTATATTGGATAACTTAGGAAGCCTGTCAAGCTCTGTCTTAATATTGCTGCATGTCTGTATACATCTGTTTTCAAAGTTATCCTTGATTTTTTCCATATCTTCAATTCCTTTTGAGATACGTTCCTTTTCAAGCTCAATAAATGTATTCGTCTCTTTAAGTCTTTGTGCAAGCTCTATTGTATCCTGTTCATTTTCTGGTATATTTACAGATAATTTAATCTGTGATGCAAGCTCTATGCCATCAATGCTTTCAAGCTTTTCAACAAGCTTTTGTCTGTTTTTGTTAAATTCATCCTGTTTTTTAAATTCCAGTTTTGATAATTTATCAAATTCTTTCTGCACCTGTTCATAATCATCTATATTTTCTGATATATCTGTATCTTTAACCATATCATATACCGGCAGCTCCATTCCTGCACCTGTTACAATACGCTCAAGGTCTTTTTCAATTACTGAAAGCTTACGCATCTGTTTTTCTGCCAGCTTTAATTTTTTCTTTATATCGGAAGCTTTTATGTTAAGCTCCTTTATATATTCTTTGTGCCGGTCAATATAATTATCTATATTGTCACATTCAAATGTTTCAAATGTTCCAAATTTTTCTTCAATCTGTCTTACGCCATGTGCAATACTTCCCTCTAAACGGTTCATAAGCGCATTCTGTGAATCAAGCTGTCCATCGGTCTGTCTTATATTATGTGAAAGCTTTTCTATAACTTTCTTCATCTTGTCAAGCTCTTTTGCATCCACAGCCGATAATTCTCCCTTTGAAAACTTATCCTCAATATCTTTAAATGAACTTCCTCTGTATTCTATCTGGCTTTTACATTTGTCCATAGACTGTCTGTAATGCTTTACAAGTGCTTCTTTATCACTTACGTCTAAGTTATCCTTATCAAGTGCCTCTTTAAGTCCAATAAATCTGCTTTCAAGCTCCTGCGTATTCTTGTTGACATATGAAGAAATATCACATTCTTTGTTACCGTCATATATACTCTTCATCATATCCCAGACTTTATTAAGCTGTTGTATCCTGTTATGTAAATTTTCAATCAGAATATCCTGTTTTTCAAGTCCGGCATGTATATTGCCAGCTTCGTTTCTTAACTCTCTTAAGGCTTCCCTATACTCTGCTCTTGATTTTTTATCCTGCTCTAAGTCTGCATATTTGGATGATATCCGTTCTTTGTGTTTTATAACTTTTTCAAGGAGTTCATTTGCCGCATTTAAAGAATTGAAATCCTCTGACAATTGATTATATTCTGCTAATTCATCGTTATAAGCTGCCTTAGTATTTTCATATTCTTCTTTCAGCTTATCTTCTCTGCTTTTGTTTTCCTGTATTTTACCTGCTATATCCTTGAATTTTTGTTCTTCAAGTATAAATGAAGATGAATTATTTTCAATTATAAATAAATAATCCTCATTAAGAATATTACACCGGTCCTCAAGCTTTTCAATGTTCTCCTGCACATTATCAAGCTCTTCTTCCGCTGTCTTTATCTGTGCATTACATCTGGCATCATCATATAAAAATGACAGATTCTTTCCTGCAAATGTGATATATCCTAAACCGTCATATATATAATTATCAGGCTTTATATTATCATCCGTTGTATTATAATTACTTATATTACCATCACCTAAGGTATCAATTATACTGCTGCTTACAAGTGGTACCATATATGCACTCTTTTCAAAATCCTTAAGCACTTCATCATGTCCGATTTTTTCAAAGTTGTCCGTTATTATAAATGCATATTCTATAAATGGATATTTCTCTGTCAGCTTTACCCTTGTTGTATCATCATATCCCTTTAACCAGTCATGTCCCTGCATAAAACAGCCCGTATAATGTAATGAAAGATATTTTCTTAAGCTGTTAATCATAGGTTCATCAAATGAATACCTTCCATCTTTAGTATCCACGATAAAACGCTTAAGCCGTTCTTTCTTCTCTTTAAGCCTGGAAAGCTCTGAATATGTCTCATCATATGTATCGTGTATAACTGATACTAATGACTCTGTATTCTGTGTAAGATATATCTTTTTAAGCCGCTCAATACGCTGCCTTACTGTGTCTGTATCTGACTTGTCCTGCTTTTGTCTCTCATATTCATCTACAAGATATTTATTTAATGCAGCTATTCCTGACAACTCATACCTTATATCAGAAAGCTTTCTCTCTTTTTTATCACACTGTATTTTTATATTCTGTTGTTCATGTCCGATTTGTTCAATCCTGTCAATATTCTTATCATATTCTTCCTGCGCATTTTCAGCCACAATAAGGCCTGCAATACCCATAAGTTTTGCAAGCTGCCCCTCCTCTTCTTTTATTTCAGAAGCAATATATTCTGACATACTTTCACAGGCTGCAAGCTTCTTTTCATATTCCGAGATATTATTATTACATTCTGCATATTTAATACCGGACTCTTCATATTTATTTTTAGCTGTAACAAGCTCCTCTTCAAGTTTTTTAATGTCTGTATCATATAATATTTTATAAGCCTTCGCTATAACTGATAATTCCTCTATTATCTCTTTATTATCACGCAGCACACTGTTTACAGCAAGCTGTGCCTCATACATTGCTTTGTCATACTGTATGTAATCGTTATAGTCATTTGCCGATTCCATAAGTCTTAATTTATCCTGCAGCTGTATAAGACGGTTATTATCATACTCCCTTGCCTTTTCATTTTCTGCTATAAGTGCTTCTATTGACTTAAGGGAATACTGCTCTGCCATAACCTGTGCCGTCTGTATCTTTCTTTGTTCCTCTTCTTCTGACAGTCTGTTTGATTCTGCCTCATTTTCCACAGAAGTAAAATATTCATCTTTAGTTATCAACATACAGTGTGCTTTTATTAACATATTATACAAACATTTTTTTAACTGTTCCTTCTTACTGTACATCTCCTTAAAAGTACTTACATATTCTGCAAAATCATCAAGGGCTGACATCTGACTGTTATAGCTGCTTATTCTTTCGTTTTTCTTTGACAGTTCAATAAGCTTATCTTTTATGTCAAGAAGTGTCTTTGCCATCTTTCCTTCATCATCTGTAACAGCTAATTTGTTGTTAAAAGATTTCTGTATTATTTCCTCTATAAGAAGGTCTTCCACAACCTTTCTGCTGGTTCTGTAATTAGTTTCAAAATACGTTCTTACATGTCCCTCAGTCTTATTTATTCCCCTGATAATTTCCCATTCACTCTCAAATAATCCATAACGGCTTATGAAGTTCTGATAATCACCTTTTCTGTCAAATATCTTAACCGAAACATTAAAATCATTCTTTTCAAGTTCTCTAAGATATGCTTTAAGGCCATTATATGTAACTCTCTCACCATTTTTTACAAGAGGAATATTCTTAATGTCATTATCACCGAATTTCCTATAGAATATACAGTAATTGAAATATTCTATACTTGCACTGTCAGATATATCAACTGTATCAGAAGACTCAACTTCCTGTGCGTACTCATCGCGCACATGTCCCTTTCTTGCACAGAAACCTGTCGTCATATATTTATAATTATCTTTTCTGTAACATGCATCTAACTTCCATTCCACAAGTGAATGTATTACTGTATTATCACAGCCTGTACGGAATAACTTTTCAATGGGCTGTTTCTCATCAAGGGTACAATTAGGAATTACATTCTGCAAAAGCAGAAGCATAAGAAGACTCTTGCCACCACCATTGGCAAGGTCATAGATAGTATTTTTACAGTTAAAACGCATCATAAAATCATCATAATACTGCGTTCCAAAATTATATTTTACATTGTTGACCCGAATCCTGTTAATCTGCGGCATAATTAATCCTCCGTATCATACCATTAATCTGTTATATGTTCTTGCATAATCTGTGACAGACGGCCTCTGTAATTATCAAAGTAATTTTCTATTATGGCCCTGAACCTGTCAGTAGGATAATATCTGTCACCGCTCTCAACTAACAGCTCCTGACGCACAAGAAAATTAAATACCATCTTAACAAAACCCGACTTGGAATTTCTTGCTGCTCTTAATATGCCATTTTCTGAAACGGTACTGACAGGCAGCTCATCCCAGCTTATTGCAATCTGCTTGAAGCTGTTTTCTTCGATTTCATTTTTAATGAATCCATTTCTTTTATCTATAACCCCCATAAGGGTGTCATCAACATTTTTTATTACATCCTCTACTCTTACGAACTCCGCATATGTTGAACTTACCGTATCACTGTAAAATTCCGTTATAGTATTATATATTACAAAATATGCCATATAAAGGTCTTTATTAACCTTGATTCCAAGCTCCTGTCTTAACTGTTCATTGGAATAACCAAATATATGATTATTCTCACCGGCACTTACATACAGTCCGTTATTATAACCATATATATCAAGATTCATCTTCTTTAATGACATATTTACAATATCATAAACTTCAGCATTATTATTATATTCCTGATACAGTGCGGCATGCTCCCCGCTTTCTGTTACAGGCTGTCCTGTTATAAGAACCGCTACTATATCAAGTGCTTTTTCAAGATTCCTGCTTTCCATCATCATCTTCCTTTCTGAAATGCACATTGGAAATCTCACAGTGAGCTCCAATCTTAACCTTTGAATCATTATCCATAATTATAGCAAAACTTACCGGCAGTTCATTATCGTATATATAACCTTTTTCATATCTTTGTTTCTGGCACAGATTGACAAAAAATGAATAATAATCGGCATTTAGAAGAACTCTGTCACCATATGTATTTTTCATGGCTTTGTTAAACTGTGCAAGTGTAAATTCGCCCTTCATATTTAACGCCTGCACAAGATTATCCAGTATAAATGAATAATTTTGTTTTATTCTGTTATCCTCAAGCTCATCCTCATATATAATCTCTTTGGGCTCTTCTTTTGTAACCTTTTCTGCCTCTTCACTTCTTGCCTGCCTCTGTGTCAGTGCATCATCTATTGATATAACATTAAAGAACTTCCTAACCTGCGGTTTAAGTAACGGCTCAATAAACCATTTAAGAATATCAGCATTATCTGTTGCAATCATATCTGATAATGTACCCACAAAATCAATATGGCTTCTTAATCTTCCAAGCTTTGCCCTTCTTACGGCATCATCTGTAAGCTTCTGCAGCGCAGTACAGGCCGCCAGAAGCTCCCCATGCCTGTTCATTGCAATCTTAAGCTGGTTTTCAAGCTCATAGATGTCGCTTACTGTCTTATAATATCTTTCATCATTATCTGTATTTTTTTCAAGTCTTTTAAGTGCATTTTCTATTAACAGACTATTCTTTTTAAATAATCTGTCTTCTTCTTCAAACCACTTTATTCCGGTAGTGACAAATTCCTCATATGCCGCAAGTCCTGCAAATACATCTGATGATAATATTGATACAACCTCATCCTTTTTATGCCATAATCTTTTAACTTCTTCATTAATCCTTGCAACGACTTCAACACCGCCCCTGAAATTCTGCGAGCGTATCATCTTTTCAAGAAGAAGCTGCGCTACGCTTATCCTGCTCTCATCCTTTATCTCTTTAGTATCAAGATAAAATTCTATCGCATCTGCATTAATAGAATACCATACCACATTATCTCTTATCGTGCTGTCAAGGACTCTTACCCTCGATATCTTTTTCTTTCTGTCCACAGGGTCAAAATATTCAAATTCAAAAGGTCTGCCATCATTTTTAATCTTATCAAATATATACTGTGCCATATATTCATACTCATCCTTAGAAAGTGCCAGTCCGAAGTCATTTTTTATAACACCGGTTATAAATATCTGATATTCACTGTAAGTAACTTCCTTTTCCTTAAAATTATTTTCTTCAATAAAGAAACGAAGCACTGCCATTAATATATATCCCATATCAAGTATGGCACACTTACCCTCCAGAAGCTGTTCAAAGGATATCTGTGACAGCTTAAAGAACGGATAATATTTCTTAAGGTTAATCATTCGTTCCTTATGGTCAGATACAATATCACTAAGCATATACAATCCCCTTTTCTTTGTTATAAAATATCTGATGACTTTCCAACTGCATGTCCGATTTATTCAATTTTTATAATCCAATACATTTTACTGATTATCTTAATAATAACTGGACCGCATCAGATACCTCCGCTTTTTTATAATTCAGTACGTCCTTCTAATGCCCTTAAAAGTGTCACCTCATCTATATACTCAAGGTCTCCGCCCACAGGAACCCCACTTGCAATTCTTGTTACCTTAATGCCCGTAGGCTTGATAAGACGGCTTATATACATTGCTGTTGTCTCTCCTTCAAGGCTTGAATTGGTCGCAATAATCACTTCATTAACGTCCCCCTCAAGTCTTCTCATAAGCTCCTTTAACTTAATATCTGCCGGACCTATTCCTAACATAGGACTTATCGCACCATGAAGTACATGGTATACACCCTCGTATTTCCCTGTCTTTTCATATGCGGCAAGATCCCTTGTCTGTTCAACAACCATGATTGTGGAGTGATCTCTTTTGGGATTCTTACATATAGGGCATATATCCTCATCTGTCAGCGTAAAACACTCCTTACAATATCTCACATTAGACTTTGCCTCTGTTATTGCGGATGCCAATCCCTCCACCTCTTCCTTAGGCATGTTTATAATATGAAATGCCAGGCGCTGGGCGCTCTTAGCCCCAACCCCTGGTAATCTTGACAGTTGCTCTATTAACTTATTAATATGACTACTGTAAATGTCCATTAGAATAAGCCTCCGCCTAATCCGCTAAGTCCGCCTGTAATCTTAGACATCTGTGCCTGTGATTCTTCCTCACACTTTCTTAATGCTTCATTAGTTGCAGCCATTATGAGATCCTCAAGCATCTCAACATCATCAGGATCCACAGCTTCAGGATCAATCTTAACCTTAGTTATCTCTCTCTTACCTGTAACTGTAACTTCAACTACTCCGCCGCCTGCTGCTGCTGTAAATTCCTTAGCCTCAAGCTCCGCCTGCTGTGTCTCCATCTGTCTTTGCATTCTCTGTGCCTGCTTCATAAGATTGTTCATGTTGCCAGGCATTCCTCCTGGAAATCCGCCTCTCTTTGCCATTAGATATATTCCTCCTTATCATCTACTACAATATCAATATTGCTTACCAAATCTCTTATATCTGTAAATCTGTTCTGAAAATCTTCATTATCATCCAGCTTGGTTATCTTAATATTTACGCTTACACCGGTTCTTTCCTCAATAAGCGCCTCAAGCCTTTCTTTATCCTCTTCCCTTGAAAATGCATTATATGCTGATGTTGAATTAAACATTATCTCAAGCGAAGTATTATCCTCTGTGAGAGTCACATGTGAACCTAATAAAAATGTACGCATCATAGGATCATCTATTGAATGAACTATGCCATCCCACTGTCTTGCAATGGCTTCCATATCCTGTGGAAGTGCTTCAATAACACGTTTATCTGCCACAGCATTACTATCATTATGTGGCTGTCCATCCATCATACCTGCTGCCGGTGTCTGATTAAATACCCCCACCGGAACAACACCATTTTTTAATTTATTAAGTGCATCCTGCATCTGTCCTTCAAGCACTGAAAGTCTCCCCAGTATATCTGATACATCCTCCCTTGCTCCCATTGCCGGCTTCATAAGCTTAATAAGAGTTACCTCAAGCTTAATCCTTTTCTGCGATGAATACTTAAGTTCATTTTCCAGCTCTGATAAAATCCTTATATATCTCATTATAGTATCAGTATCAACTATAGCCGAATCTTTCTTTAACTGTGCAATACTGTCTGCTGATGCTTCAATTACATCTTCTATCTTAGATATGTCATCTGTCGTCTTAATAAGTAAAAGATTACGCAGATACCATATAAAATCACTTACGAACTGTCCTATATCCCTGCCCTGCATTATAAGCTTTTCTATAAGCTCCATAACCTGTATCGTATCTGATGCCACTATCAATGATAACATATCTGCATATACCTGTGTATCAACTGCACCTAAAACATCTAAGACATTTTCATACTTAATATCACGTCCCAGATAGAATGCTATACACTGGTCAAGAAGACTAAGTGCATCTCTTAGTGAGCCGTCTGCCGCCTTGGCAATATACTTAATTGCCTTATCTTCTACATTGATATTCTCAGCCTGCATAAGCTTAGTAAGCCTGTCTGCAATCGTATCAATGGATATTCTGTGAAAATCATATCTTTGACATCTTGATAGAATTGTTACCGGAATCTTGTGTGCTTCTGTTGTAGCCAGTATAAATATAACATATGACGGTGGTTCTTCAAGTGTCTTTAACAATGCATTAAATGCACCTATTGAGAGCATATGAACCTCATCTATTATATATACCTTGTATCTTCCCTGCGTTGGAGAATACTGGACCTCTTCCCTTATCTGTCTTATGTTATCTACGCCATTATTAGATGCCGCATCTATCTCTATGACATTCATTGAGTTACCTGCTGCAATAGCCTTACAGCTTGCGCACTCACCACAAGGGCTTCCATTCACAGGATTTTCGCAATTGACTGCCTTTGCAAATATCTTGGCAATACTCGTCTTACCTGTTCCTCTCGTTCCACAAAACAGATATGCATGTCCTATCCTGTCGGCCTTTATCTGGTTCTGTAAAGTTGTAACAATATGATCCTGTCCCTTAACGTCTTCAAAGTTATCAGGACGCCACTTTCTATACAATGCCTGATATGCCATCTTCATCCTCATTTCTAATACAATCAGCTGCAAAAAAATAAAACCGCGCGTTCTGCTTCGAACAAATACCCACAGACGTTACCGGTACAGTTAGCTCGATCCAGGCACCCTTCCGGCACACAGAAGGTTTCACTTAATGCTGCTTCATTCCTGACCTGACATGATTCATGAATTTCTGTTGCGGAAGACCCAAATGTCAACACCACTTTTACCGGGCAGCTCCATAAATATATTGCCCTAGGCCGAACATCACTCCTGCTATAGCGGATTGCAGGTACAGGGTGCCGCTACTACCCCAGCTGCGCGGTTATTTAATTATAATATTTTCATGACATGTTGTCAAGATATCGCATTTTTAAAATCAGGCGATTAATATCTGATAACCTGTAATTTTTTCACTCTTTTTTGCATATGCTTGCATATAATCTTAAATTACAGAGGTAATTATGAGCGATTATAAACGTCTTGTTTCATACATTTATTCTTATCCGGGAAATGTTAAAGATAAAAGTACCGGATTTGCAAGAGCACAGGTCCGTAACGGACAATTTAAACTTGAATTAACACTTAATAATGTACATACTGATGCACCTGAAATTTTTAGTGTATATCTTATGGTCAGAAGCGGACATAAGTTTAATACCATAAAGCTTGACAATGTTATAATCAATTCAGGATGCGGAACATATAAAGACCTGCTTAATCCTGCCAATATTAAAGCTACAGGATATACATTTTCTGATATATGTGGAATTGCAATTGCTAATACAGATAACGACTATTACCGCATGTATACACTATGGGATGATAATCCTTTTAATCCTTCTGATGTACTCTATACTGACTTATCACCTGATATTTCTGACAGTACAGATAATAATCCAGCTTCATCAAATGATATTTCTTACAACACAGACACTACTGTAATTTCAAAAAATAATATTTTTGACAATACAGACAATACTGTAAAGACAGCAACAGGTAGCTATGAAAATGCTGCAAATAAAAACAGCTCAGCCCCACCGTCTGCTGCCGGTAACAGCAGTCCCACGTCACAAACCGATACAGGTAATAATAGCTTAATCCCACCTACCGATACAAGTAAAACCAGCCTGGCTTCACAGACTGATACCGGTGATAATCACACGGCTTCACAGACTGGTACAAGTAATAATCACACGGATTCACAGACCGGTACAATTAATAACCACACGGCTTCACATGATAAAATTAATGAACACAGTAAACCTGCACAACCTGAAATATATGTCACGGCTGCTGACAGCACATTTACCGGTAACAGTTTTTCTGCCAAACACAACTCTGACATAGAAGATGTCCATACACCCACAGACACTTATGTTGATAAATCAAAAGATAAAAACAATACTCCCATGCCCTTGCATGCTTCTTATAATATTAATAATCCTGGAATTGATAAAAAGATAACTAATGATAAGTATCATAATAATGCCATTGAAAAGCTATTTAAAAATGCTGATTATATAGATGCATTTGATAATGATTACTACTACGACTGTATAGAGATATCCCCTGAGCAGTTAAAAGCTCTCCCGGCAGATGATATCAACCTTACCGGCAACAGCTTTCTTATTCATGGATATTATAATTTCCGGCATCTGTTATTTGGGCGTGTCCAGGAAAATGATAACGGAACACATTATTTTATCGGCATACCGGGAATGTATTGTAACAGAGAGCGTTTTATGGCTTCAATGTATGGTTTTGGCAACTTTAAAAAGAGCCACAGAAGTGATTATACAAATCCTTACTTTGGTTACTGGTATCAGGAAATATAAGTATATCTTAAATGGTCTCTCCAGCTTCCGCGCATATACACATACGAATATGCCATTCCCTCACTTATAAAGCCAAGTGATTTTACAAGCCTGACAGATACTTCGTTATCAGGCAGTATATATGCTTCAATTCTATGCATATCACGCTCCGTTACCATTATCTGAAGAGCCATTGTAAGCATACGCCTTCCATAACCCTGATTCTGGAACTGTGTATCTATCTTATATCCTATACAGCATGACATAAATGCACCTGTATGGATATTAGAAAATGACACAGTTCCAATTATTTTCCCAGGATATGTTCTGTCATATAAGAAAAATCTTGTATACTTACCATGTATATGACCATTATATTCAGCCTGTAATACATTTCTTATATATTCAGGCGTATAGAAATTATCAGGCTTGTCTGCTTCATATATATCAAAACAATCCCTGTTTCTTTTATAAAAGTCCAACACCTGCATTGTATCCTTACCACTTAGAACCTTAAGTATAAGATTATCTTTATGATATTCCAGCTTCATACTATACGAACTACTCCTTATTCTGCTGCTTTTCACGCTTTTTTATTTCTCTTAATTCCTTAAAAAATGTCGTAAGCATATCTGAACATTCCTGTTTCATAACACCTCTTACAACCTCACACCTGTGATTAAACTGCTGCATATCAAGAAGATTCAGTATAGAACCTGCACAGCCCGCCTTAGGATTCATGGAGCCAATCACAACTCTTGGTATACGCGCCTGCACAATTGCACCTGCACACATCTGACACGGTTCTAAGGTTACATATAATGTACAGTCCTCAAGCCGCCAGTCACCCATAATCTTACTTGCCCTCTTAATTGCCGTTATCTCTGCATGTCCCAATGTGGTCTTATCAGTATTACGTCTGTTATAACCTCTTCCTATAATCTTATCGTTATATACAATCACACAGCCAATCGGCACCTCTGTCAGCTTCCATGCTTTCTTTGCCTGCTTTATGGCTTCCTTCATGTATTTTATATCATCCTGTGTATACACATCTTCATTCACTTCATCAGACATGCCAGTATCTATTGATTGCATATTACCGGATTCTGCATCCGGGCTTTCCACGCATTGCGTTTGTATATAAATATTCTTCTGCCCATCAGTTTCATTCATTATATAACATTCTCCGATTCATTTTTAGGTCTGTTATTTAACGTGCCTGTATTATATCTGTTATTGCATTACTTAATTCTGCAAACTGTTCAAGTGTAAGAGCCTCACCTCTTACTGTCTGTGAAAGATTACACATATCAAGTGCCTTTGCAAATTCTTCTTTTGTTATATTAAGTCCGCCACTCTTTCCGACACTGTTAGCCATCGTCTTTCTTCTCTGATTAAATGAAGCTCTTATTATCTTAAACATAAGATGCTCATCCTTTACATCTACCGGAGGTTTGTCATAACGTACAAGCTGTATAACGGCAGAGTCCACATTAGGTCTTGGCATAAAGCAGCTTGCCGGTACATTTAATATTATCTGTGGCTTTGCATAATATTGTACAGCAAGTGACAATGCACCGTAATCTTTGGTTCCTGGCCCTACCTGCATCCTGTCGGCAACCTCTTTTTGAACCATGATAGTAATGCTCTCAAGTGGCACTCCGCTTTCAAATAACCCCATTATAATCGGCGTTGTTATATAGTATGGAAGATTGGCAACAACCTTGACCGGCCTTCCGCCATTTTTTTCATTTACAAGCTTCACAATGTCAACCTTAAGAATATCTTCATTAATTACTGTTACATTATCATAATATGACAATGTATCCTTAAGTATCGGTATCAGCTTATTATCTATTTCTACTGCTACAACTTCCCTCGCATTTTCACATAGAATCTGCGTCATAGTTCCAATCCCCGGCCCTATTTCAAGAACGCAGTCATCCTTTGTTACTCCGGCATCCCTTACAATCTTTTCGACAACATTTTCATCTATAAGAAAATTCTGTCCGTACTTTTTCTGGAATGAAAATCCATATGCATTAAGAACGGCTATCGTATTGGTTGGATTGCCAAGATGCAATACATTACTATAATCCTTTTGTGCCATTATTATTACCTGGTCAGTCACTGACCCATCCTTTCTGATAAAGTATTAATTATTATTCATTAAAAAATAACCTTCTGGCATTTTTATTTGTTATATCTATAATTTCTTCACAAGACATCTTCTTTATACCGGCAAGACTGTCAACCACATATTGTATGTTACTGCTGTCATTGCGCTTACCTCTGTTAGGAACAGGTGCAAGATATGGACAATCTGTCTCAAGCACAATTCTATCCATCGGAATAACTTCTGCCGCCTCAACCAGCTTTCTTGCATTTTTAAATGTAAGTACTCCACCTATTCCAAAATAAAAATTCATATCATAAAATGCCTTTACGCTTTCCTTTGTATATGAATAACAGTGTATAATTCCACCTATATCCTTAGCATGTCCATCTTTTAATATATTAATTGTATCAGCACATGCATCCCTTGAGTGGATTATTACCGGTTTTTTAACTTCTACGGCAAGTTCTAACTGTCTTTGAAACCATTTTAACTGCACATCCCTTGAGGGTTCAGGATAATAATAATCAAGTCCTATCTCGCCTACTGCCACCACCTTAGGCTCAGACAGACATGTGTTCTTTATCCAGTCAAGAAATTCCTCATTAAGCTTGTCATAATCATCTGGATGCACCCCGACTGCCGCATATATATTATCATATTTTTTTGCAAGCCCAACAGATTCCCTACAGCCTGAAAGACTTGCTCCCACATTAACTATCGTATCAATATCAGTAGATAAAAGTCTTTTAAGCAGCTCATCCCTGTCGCTGTCAAATGCTTCATCATCATAATGAGCATGTGTATCAAATATTTTCATTAATTATTCTCCATTCCGTTGGAATTATTCTGCGTGCCTATTCTTTTCTTTAACATAAATATCCATATTACTGCAAGTATAAGTCCGGCTATACTTATTAAAGACCCCTGCCATATATATGGAATACCAAGCTTTATAACTGTTGTTCCTTTGTTTACATATGTCAGATTATTCTTCTTTTCTATACTCTGCGAGGCATTAAATATATCATGGTATGCAATTGATGTATTAATATTATCGCTGTCTGAGGTTATTATAATCTGATTATTATCATACTTCACATCTATTGCTGTTATTTTTCTGTCAGGAAGCATATCTGATGTAATGCTTGTCATATTTTCAAGAAGTTTTTCTATAGTCTTATCGTTTGTCAGACTGTAAAAATATGTCAGATTAAGTCCACACATTATTATATTGTCATTTTTTACTGTTCCATAAAATGCAAGGTCAAAACCGTTATCACTTACAGTTCCCCAGGTATTATCAAGTCCTTCAAGGTATACTGTATCCCATGTTGTATGTCCCTGTGGAAACATGTCTGCATATACCTTTCCTATTCTTGTATTCATCTCAGGATATCCGTTTTTAAATGTCACAGCATTGCATGTAACACCAAGAAATGACTGGCTGTGGTTGGTCTTATCCTGCGGCATGCCATCTGCATATATAATAACCTTTACCCCCGCCTCGCTTAATCTTAATACAAGATTTTGTGCTGACTCTTTATCATTATAAGTAAAACCATCCAGAAATACTTCATCATATTCAGATAACTGTTCAAATGTATAATCATTAAGATTATATGAATCAGTCTCTTCGACTGCCGGAAACTGTAAAGATATATTAACTGCACCGCTTCCTATGCCTATTGCCTTATATTTACTTAATGTACCCCAGTTATTGGCGGTATCCATATGATACAGCCTGTAGCCTGCATTTTCTGCCGCTACACTATAGCCTGAAGCTTTTGCAGCTTTATCAAGCTTAATAATTGCATCCGGACTCTTCTCCAGCTGTGACAGCTGTACAAGCACAGTATCATTCCCAAGTTGTACACATCTGTCAAACATATAATAATACCTGCCTGCCGCCATGGCCTTATTAAGCCTTGCAATATTTACAGAAGTATTGGCAGCCTCCCAGCCGGCTCCAAATGTAGCAGCAACACCATTATTAAAATCTGATACAAGCCACGCTCCCACAGCTCCCATGCTGCTTGCATCCATCAATGCCATTCTCTGCTTAGTTATATCCTGTCCCTTAGATATAAGCGTTGCTTCCTGTCTTGCATTAAGTCTGTCCTCTGCCTTTGAGCCATCACATGTTCCGTATATCATTGACAGTGATGGGATTGTATCTGCCACAAGCAATATACAAAATGTGATAACCAGTGGTTTTTTAAGCGTATCCCACATAAGAAAGCTGTATAATATTATACACAATGCTATCGAAATAAATCTTAACATCCAAAGATACTGGCTTCCCGGAAGTATCTTTAATACCGGATACAGCGCCGTTGTCGTGCATAATAGTATTATCATTCCTGTTATAAAACCGGTTCTTGACTTCTTATATCCAAAAAATATTCCATAGACAGCAAGAAGCGTTGCCGCAAGTCCGAAATAGAAATTAGAATTATTACTTTCAATTCTCTCAAATGGATTAAGAGATATAACTATGCTCTGGAAGAACTTAGACATATTCTCTGAATTATCAAGTGATGTTATTCCACCATTTAAAGATGCAAACAGCCATATGCCAAGAATCATAAAACTTAAAAGTATTGTAATTATAATATCAGCAGCTGCCCTTTTACTGCCTCCCTGTATCAGGTATACAATGCAATATATAATAATACCAATTGCAATCATTCCGGCATATCCTAAATGACACAGTACCATAAGTGCAAAGCTTACCATTATAACAGGTATATAAAACAACCTCTGATGCTGCATATATTCACATACGGCATATATAAACACCGGTAAAAATACCATGCAAAGTGATCTTGCAAGATTACCTTCTACGAATAAGGCAAGCAGGTTATTCGGCATAAAAAACCACAAAAGACCTATAAAGGCTCCAAGATATGGTCTGTTTATTTTCCGCCCTATAAACAGCCATGGCAGTGCTCCAAGAAAACATATCATTCCTACAAATACAAGGTATCCTCCCATCTGGCTTCCACCTGCAAGAAACTGGCAGAATGCCACAAAATATGCCGCCAGCGGTGCCCAGTATCGCATAAGCTCAACACCGTTATACCACATATTGTTATATACAGGATACAGGTTACCTGCCTTTATTGAATTATATATATAATCTCCACGATATATATGATACATCGCATCTGAACCTGTCGGATATGAACCATTAGCACTTACAAGCACAACAACAGCTATTGCGGCTGCAACATATATTACAGGCATAAGTATAATCAGATAATCAGATTTAATATTTTTCATTTTCATCTTCATTTATCCCTATTCATTAATTATTCCATCAAGCACCGCATCCATTACATCTGAAAGCATCTTATCATCAGCTTCCTTTGTAAGCTGCATCATATCATCCTTCTCTTCCAGATTAACTATATAACTCCTTGTAGGTGTCTCACTTGCTTCAAGCGTTGTAAGAACCCCTCCCGTATCATGTATGATATGGTAAAATTCCTCCGAAAAATAATCAGCTACGTTTTCAAGTGTCGGAAGTATGCTGTCAAACGGTTCCTCTTCATTAAGAATCTTATTCTGATATCCTGACAGATAATCCGCAATACCCTTTTCAAATGTATTAAATTCAACAAATGAGCTTCGTCCGAACCTGATATTAAGTGCAAATTCCCACGTATGAGGATGTGTTTCTCCCTTAGAACCATTTATAATAATATAGTGCCTCATATTAAGATAAAATTTTATTTTATATTCCCTAAATAACTTAACAGCCATAACAATCTCCATTTCCTGACAATCAGCCGGTTATATCACTAAGCCCGGTACTCTGGTTTACAAGTACATGATTCAATATCTTAACATCCTCCGATGTAAGTACATCAACGCTTTTTAATGCACTCTCCTCATTAATCTTAATAAATATTAATATTACATCTGAATCCTTATATTCAAACCGCAATACATTTTTATCGAGAATATAATGAGCCTTTGCAATAAATTCATCACGCATATTTTTATCCCTGCAGCCAATATGAATTGCTGTAACCGGATATACATTACGCTTCTTAATCTTTTCAAAGAACTGTTCAAGTACATTTTCATGCCACATGTTATTTCTCGTATCATGCAGATCACTTTCTGTAAGCTTCTGGCTCATCTTAGACATTATCGTATTGATTGTTAATAATGACTCATTGAGCTTATCTGTATTAAACTGCATCTTTCTTACAAAATGCGCAAAAAGCATAGGTACCACAACCAGCAGAAGGAGTATTACTACTACAAAAGTCTGCATCTGCGTCCTGACTCCAAGATACGCATTATTGTCAAGCAGTACATCTTTTTCTGTAAGCAGACACAGTCTGTAAGCATCACCCTTATACTCAAACATAACTCCTGATGCTATATATCTGTTATCATTAATCTCAATATATGAATGAATTACATTATTAACTGACAGATTATTAAGAAATTCCTTAGCACTGTCAGATATATAATATGTTGCCGTATTTACACCCTTATACTTATTAGTCTCTGTTACATCCTTAACAAAAAGCATTGACTGATCCTTTGAAAATGTCCAGTAACGGTTAGAAGAGGCATCCATTGCTCCAAGTATATCCTTGATAATCTGCTCATCGTCCCTGTTATCCTTAAGATTAATCTGGTCTAATACAAGCTGTACATAGGCATCCTGCTGTTCTGCACATACTTCAAGAATACCCTTCTCATATCTGCCTATCTGCATAAATGCAAATAACCCGGCAATGATTGCAAAGCATATAGAACATATTGATGTTATAATAAGCACCGGATGCTTACCGGCTCTTTCAAACAATGTCTTTTTATTTCCAGCCGGCATGACTTCTTTTTCTGACTCCATCCCTCTATCTCCATTTCTATCTCAGTGTAGTTATTCACACTAGGCTATTAAGCTTATTTCTCACACTAGCCTGCCAGCCAGTTTCTTAATATCTCAATAATATCAAAACAATAATTAGCTGTAAGCACCACAACCGGCAGCGCAATAACAGATATATACATAATTGTATTATTAAAGCATGTTATCAGACGGTTATGTGATTTATTACCTAAAGTATAATTTATGGCACATATACATATCACCAACACTGTTATCATAGTCATAATTACAATACACACTCTCATATCACAGCCCACAAATATTGATGACGGCTTAATATCCGCAATGTACTGTATTAGCTGCTGCGGCGTAAGTAAAACATTCTTTTTTGTCCATATTATAAGATATACTGCATTGGCGCATACTATATAAACAATCGCCATCAATACACTCTGTACTAATGATATGCTATGCTTACATTCCTTACTCTCATATTTTTTCAAGTTATCCTCAGTATCCGAATCACATTTATCAATACTATCGCTAATATTATTATCAGCAGATATATCCACAGTCTCCGGTGTCTCATCACTAATATCAAACAATTCTACATACTCTATAGTATCAGCCTGTCCGATGGTATTGTCTACAGTAACAGTATTCATATCTTGTGACTGAATTTCTTCATCAATATCTATAACTTCTATATCTTCTTCCTGTCTGTTATTATCCTTTACAGCTTCCTGCCTGGAAAGCTGTAAAGCCATATCATAACAGCTTTCAGGCTCACATATATTAACAGCTTTCTGTATGCTTCTTATAACTTTAAGCGGTTTCTCAAAATCTCCCTTTACCACCTGCGTAAATGCTATACGTTCGTCTGTAAGATTTCTTGTTCTCCACGAACTGTCTGTCTGGATACTGTTAATAATGCCTGCCATACGGATAAAAAACACTGCAAAATTAAACAAAGGAAGAAATAATATACACCACCAGTGTCTCTTATAATATCTTCTCGTATCCTCGTCTATCTTTAAAAAATACAGAACGGTTACAAAATACATAAAACCAATCATTATATACATTGCAAATATTATGCCTGTCGATAATAAAATAACCTTACCGGAATATCCCATAACCATAAGACATATCAGTGCCAGATACCATATCATTCTTGGAAATGCAAATGTATGGTCATAAAGAAGGGTCTTTACATTAATATTCTTTAAGATATTCTTAACCTTGAAGTCTTTATCCATAAACATCTTGGCAACCTCAAGACTTCCCCTCTGCCATCTCTGTCTTTGTGTATACAATTTATTAACATCCTCTATAGGGTCAACGAAAAATATCGCGTCCTCGCAGACCTCCACACGTTCATTCTGACGATAACGCATCTGGAATGTAATATGTGTATCTTCACATATTGTATCTGTATTATACATCCATGACTTTAACACCGCTGATTTTCTGAATGCTGAAAATGCACCCGACAGAGTGTATACCGCATTCATCTCTGATGCATAGCTTCTTCCCGCAAGAAACGCCTGAGCATACTCCATAAATTCCAAATTGCGAAGCAGACGCGGAAAAAATCCCTTATATTGCATGATAAGCTTTGGCATGGTAAGAATTGCCCCCGTCATACAGTTCAGATCCGTATCAGCCTCAAACTTTGTTATCATATTAACAAGCGCATTTTTTTCAAGCACACCGTCACTGTCAAGATTAATAATATATTTTCCATCACTGTTATATAATGCCAGATTAAGTGCTCTTGACTTTCCCTGTTCCGCATTCATCCATTGCATAAGAAGATCAGGAAACCTTCTCTGACAGTCCGCATATACATCAAAGCTGTTATCCTGCCCCTTATTATTAACAAGGAATATCCTGATACGCTCGTTAGGATATGTGCTGTTATTAATTGATTCTATACATTGGAACAACGTATCAGCTGAATTATATACCGGAATTATAAGTGATATCTCTGGAAATACCTTTATCTCTTTTCTTACGCTCCTGTGTCTCCTATTTCTTCTTATAAGAAGAATAACACTTCCAAGTGCCGGTACAATCTCCATAATAAATGGAATAATAATCCATCCACCCCAGAACAGAAAAGAATTAAGTATTATCTTTATTACTGCCATAAGCAAAATTGCCCACTTTCATTTTTATAATCTGTGGCTTAGTAAATACATAAAAGTAAAGATACACACTAAGTATATAAAAGAATATTCTTCCTATAAATGTATGCACTATATAATACGCATCCATTCCAAAGAAATGTAATGACATGCATATCATTACAATCCTTAATGCATTACATACCATTATGTAACAGAAGCCCCCAATGCCAACCATAACCTTTTCACTGAAATTATATACATTAAAAAATGCCAGTAATGAAATAAATGCCATAATCTCAATAATTCCTGAACACTCAAAATCAATCTGTAATGTTATTGAGGTTATGCCTGACGATATAAATATAATTCCATATTTGAAATATGCCGTAAATGTTCCCGTAACATTGCCAATAACCCCTGCAAGAGCCGATACGCATCTTGCAAGGGGCATTGTAAGTACAGGCTGTATTACTATCATCATAATCATAAAAAGCCCAAGGCTTCCCCACATAAAATGCCATGCATGCATCTTTGCCCTGCCAAATACTGATAATATATACAGCCATATTAATATAATTGCTATTACAACAATCGGATTCATATTTAAGATACCTGCTTCTTATTCTTCTTCCCCTGCTTCACTAATACTACACCTGTTGCCAATATACATATTCCAAGTCCCAGCCATGCTCCTGATGATGCACCGGCAGTTGTAATCCACTGTTGTCCGAGTCGTCCAAACTGTGCATCAATCTGCTTAAAATCACTTGCATCACAGCCAAGTTTATCAGCCACCTTCTCAAGGTCAAGATAGAACTCACATTCATCCTTAGTGTTTCCGATATTGATTATCATCTTTCCATACCATTTATCCGCATCATTGGTATTGTTAATATTAGATGAATTATGCCATGCATCTGTTGAAAAAAGATAAAACTCATATGTGCCTTCGCTTAATCCACCCTTAGGCGTATTCCAGTTAATATTGCCATTACCGTCTACTGATTCTACTCTCGGATAAAATACCTGGCTGTAATTATCATTAAACTTAATAGTTACAGCATTCATAAATTCCCCACCGGCTTCACTCAGATGTTCAGGCATAGTCGTTACAACATGTCCTATAAGTGTGCTTCCATTACATGCAAGTGCTCCCTTGGCATCCGCCATATTATGGTGTGTTCCTGCTGTTGCATACTGTATTGTAGTATGAGGATATTTATCCCAGTCACCATAAAGTCCATCATATTGGATATCATAATCACCTCTGTCATCTGATGCTTCTTCCTTAAGATTAGCTACATCTGCCACAAATGGCTCTGTAAGATATAAACCAAATGATATTGTCTTGTCATATGAAGGAAGTGCAGTTCTAGGTATTGATATCTCCCACTGCTTTCCTACATGTATACATTCAGCCCCGTCAACGCCACTTATACTGCCATCCTGTGTAAGCTGGAATACAAGTTCATTACCAAGGTCTGTCTTAATAGTATAACGTCCGTTAGAATGTGAACCTGCTCCCCACGCACTGCCGCCATTGCCATCTTTTATATATATGTATACATAATCGCCATCAAAAATAAGCGCTGTCTGTGACAGGCAGTCCCTATGTGCATCATTAGGACATCCTGCATCATACATAGTAACCGCTGCCCAGTCCTTAAACTTTCCGTCTATTGTAATACCATTATATACAGCCTCTGTCTCCTCTTCCTTGCTGCCGTTACCATCAATAACCTCAACCTGTGATATATCAACCGTTGTTCCTGCAAATGTAATTGTAAAGTTATCATTTGCAAAAAATGACATAGGAATAGCCGCTTCTAATACAAACGGTGCCGGTGTATTCTGATGTGCATCATTTCTTGTAACCGCTTCTGCCCCACTTATATCTGCATACCATGCATTCTTAGCCTGTGCATACCCTTCCCACGCCGCAAACTGTATTCCACAGGATGCATCATTAGTTCCGTCTGCATATTTTATCTTAAACATATTATTAGAACCGGCATAATTATAATCCCACTGTGTTGATGCCGTTCCCTCATAAGCTATATACAATGTCGAGTAATCTGATGATACAGCCACTCTCCACGAATCAATTCCGGCCACATCAGATGCTCTTTTTGTAACCTTATCCCAGTCAGATAAATCATTATCCAGCTTTATATCTGCCGCCTGCACTTTAGTATTATTCTTAAGTGATTCTACGCTTACACCACTTAATACACCACCCCTGTTATACTGTGCATATCCGTTATTTAACTGTCCGGCAAATGCTGCTATTGGAGATATTGTAAGTAATAATGACAATCCTGCCGCCATAACTGTTCTCTTACCCTTCAACCTCATTGTGTCTTTTGCCTCCTCCTCGTAAATCCTACATCCAAAAAATATTCCTGCTATAGTCAATGTGCATATAAATATATATTAAATCTATCAATATACATAAGTCAATACGTTTATCAGTTGAAAATAATGCCAGCGCAGACTTTCATTACAGCCACCTATATGTTTATATATTTTTAATTCCCTGCTCTCTTGCTATAAGCTCATCCATAAGCTTCTTATATTCATATCTGTCTAGCGGAAGCTCTACCTGCATATTTGTGCATGCCGAATAATAAGCTCCTGCACATAACATAAGTGAATTAATTCCTTCTTCTGCGCCGGCAACAAGATATTTATCATTATGTTCTATACACGACCTTGCAAATTTCTCAAGTAATTCTATATACGGCTCAGGCTGTTTTGCAAATTCTATAACTTCCTGTGTAAATTTCATATTTTCTCTTGAATTGACATTCTCTGTCTTAATATACTCTTCAACATCCCTGTGTCGTGTTATTGTTAATATATCATCCTCAAGAAGTATCTTCGCCTTTGTTCCTATAATTTCCATTCTTTCTTCATAAACCGCTTCACCCGTTGTTAAAATAAATGTTGCTGTCATCCCATTATCATAATCCATAATAATAGTATCTTCATCGTCTACAGCAAAATCATTATATTTTCCAAATGGTATCAATGCAAACATTCTTTGCGGCATCCCAAAAAGATACTGGAACATATCAAGAATGTGCTGTCCCTGATTAATAAGAGCTCCACCACCCTCTCCTGCAAAACTGCTTCTCCACAAACCCGATTTATGGTAGTGTGAGGTTCTAAGATATCTTGAATTAATAAGGCATACCCTTTTTAGCTGGCCGAGCTCGCCATTATCTATCATTTGTTTAATTTTCATATATTTAGGATATAATCTCTGATGAAATACCATTCCATATATACTGTTATGTTTTTTAGAAGCCTCCGTCATATCAAGTGCTTCTCCGATATCAGAAGCCGCCGGTTTGTCACATAATACATCTTTACCAAGCTCAAATGCTTTTAATGCAAGGCTTGCATGTGTTTTATGTGGAGTTGCAATAATAACTGCATCATATAATGTATTAGAACCGCCGCTTTTTTTTATATTATCAGCTTCCTCTTCAAACATCTCATCTGCACTTCTGAATATTTTTACAGGTTGTCCATCAATATTTACAAGTGACTTTCCCCACTCCATAAGTTCATCTCTTCTGATTACTATTGCTGTAAGTTTCATATTTGATACTTTGCCTGAAACTATCATATCCACATATTTCTTACCCATATTGCCAACACCTATAAGTGCGGCATTTAATATTTTATTAGTCATACCAATCTCCTTTCCCTAAGCACCTTTATCATATACCCTTTATTATAGTTTACTATATATCTTTTTGCCTGTCTTAGCCGCCTCTTCTAATAAGATGGCAGCATACGCATCAGCCAGAGCATCTTCTATTGGATATGGTGAATCCGCCTCGCCTCTGCTGTACATAGCCGTTCCTTCCATAAGTGCGGCAATGGCTGTCTCATCTTCTGTGAGATTACACATGCCCCATTCAGGTTCATATAACACTTTACCATTACATGTTATTTTCTCAACCTCACATATCGTAGACAGATTAGGATTTTCATTATCTGTTGCCGTAGTTCTTATTTCCGTTTTGATTTTTTCAGTACATCCCTCATTATTATCATCAAGATAATATATCGTATCATCAATCATTTCTCCACGCACGCCCTGAACCTTAACTGTATTTTTTCTTATAGGAGAACGATATTGTTCAGAATCAAAGTCATACCATGCAACCTTTCCATTATCAAATTCAAATGTTGCTATGCATCTTTTCTTATCTGCTACTCTTCCATCCATATATTTATCATATCTTGTAAGCGTCTGTGTAGTCGGAAATTCATATATTTTTGCAGACACATTATAATTATCACCTGCAGTTATACCTAAATATGCCCTGATAAGACTAAATCCATGATACTCATGTGCAAGAGAAATATTCATACAGCTTACATCACCTAATATACCACTTTCAATAAGCCTGATAGCTGCTTTATTAGATGGATAATTCCTATACTGTTCAGCAACCACCTGTTTCTTTCCTGCATTATAATATTCATAAAGTTTCTTTAACTGTTCTACGCTAAGCGCAGCCGGTGTTTCTGAAAGAACTGTTATGCCTCTGTCCATCCACTCCATTGCAACTTCACAAACACTCTGCTTATTAACGGCTATAACCGCAAAATCCGGCTTATAATCCACACACTCCTGTATTGATGTTGTTGTATTTATCGACAATTCTTCTGCCATCTTATCAGCTTTTTCCTTAGTCCTGCATAACATGGCATCAAGCTGGAAAATATCCGGCAATGCCTTAGCCACTCTCACATAATAAAGAGAACGCCAGCCCGAACCAACTATTATAAAATGATATTTGCTCATTAAATTCCATACCTCTTTCTTATCAGCCTCCTGATATTACAAATTCTATATATATTTGTTAATCATCAGCCAGTCTGATTAATTATTAATCTAATTATTTTTAATTATATCAATTTTCAAGTCATATAAATACTAAAAAAAAATACAATGACAATTATTTCACATATTTTTCATTCCTTAATCCACATACTTACTATCTATAAATGGGCAAGTTTTAATTTTGCTCATTTATATTATATGAAATCAATACTAAATAGAGACTTCTTAACCTCATCCTCTATTTTTAAATTAATTTCACAAATCTACCCTTTCAATAAAGCAGGCGGGAGCTTGTATATTTTATTTTGGATTTTATGGAGAATGTCAGGTTTCTCTTAAGATGAGCTTTCAATACCTTGGGGCGATTGCACAGGACGTGCAATCGAGCGTTAATTGACATGGATGTCAATTTAACGCGACCCAACCGGCATAAACTTACTTTTGCTCATCTTTAGAGAAACCTGACATTCTCCATCTTTCCAAAATAAAATATACAAGCTCCCGCCTGCCTATCTCAACAAGTTAATTTAAAAAACAAAAACTATCTGATCTCACTTCCGGCTATCATATCCTTATCTGTTGTAAGAACTGATAAATTACCTTCATCATCACCTGCTGCAAGAATCATACCCTGTGATTCAACACCGCATAACTTACACGGCTTTAAGTTAGTAATGACAGCAACCTTCTTGCCAACCATTTCCTCAGGCTTATAATAATTAGCAATTCCTGATACAATCTGTCTTACCTCATCGCCAACTCTTATCTGTGATACAAGAAGCTTCTTAGCTTTCTTAACAGGCTCACACTTTAATACCTCGCCAACCTGAATCTGAATCTTATCAAAATCATCTATTGTAATTTCAGGCTTTTTCTCAACCTCAGGATACTTAACTGCTCCCGATGCCTTACGCTGTGCTTCCTGAATCTGTTCTGCCTTCTTTAACACTTCCTCAAGGTCAAGTCTTGCAAAGAGGATTTCCGGCTTATCAGTAACCTTTAAGCCGCTCTCTCTTAAACCAAACTTATCTAAATCATCCATATCCCTGTTAGCTGTCTTTGGTGCATCCGGATATAACTGTGCAAATATCTTCTCTGCTGTTTCAGGCATATATGAAATTAAAAGATTAGCTCCGATTGTGATACCCTCAACAAGATTATATAATACCTCTGCAAGTCTGTCTTTCTTAGTCTCATCCTTAGCAAGTGCCCAAGGCATAGTCTCGTCAATATATTTATTACATCTCTTAAATAAAGCAAATATCTCTGTCATGGCATCAGCTACATGAAGTGTTGACATCTTATCCTCAACCTTAGCCTTAGTTCCTGTAACGACTGCCTTAAGGTCTGCATCAAAATCAAGACTGTTACCATCTTCATCTGTACCTGCACCATCGCTTGTAACACCGGTCTTAGTAACAACTCCGCCAAAATACTTATTAGACATGGCAATAGTTCTGTTTACAAGATTACCAAGTGTATTTGCAAGCTCAGAATTCATTCTCTCAACAAGAAGCTCCCATGTTATAACACCATCATTTTCAAATGGCATCTCGTGAAGTACAAAATATCTTACGGCATCAACACCGAACATATCTACAAGGTCATCTGCATAGATAACATTTCCCTTAGACTTACTCATCTTGCCATCGCCCTGTAATAACCAAGGATGACCAAATACCTGCTTAGGAAGTGGAAGGTCAAGTGCCATAAGCATAATTGGCCAGTAGATTGTGTGGAATCTTAAAATATCCTTACCTATAAGGTGAAGGTCTGCAGGCCAGTACTTATTAAATAATTCATCATTATTACCATCTACATCATATCCAAGACCTGTGATATAGTTACTAAGCGCATCTATCCACACATATATAACATGCTTATCATCAAAGTCAACAGGAATACCCCATTTGAATGAAGTTCTTGAAACACATAAATCCTGAAGACCCTTCTTAAGGAAGTTATTCATCATCTCATTCTTACGTGATTCAGGCTGTATAAATTCCGGATGCTCCTCAATATGCTTAATAAGTCTGTCAGCGTATTTGCTCATCTTAAAGAAATATGCCTCTTCCTTAGCAGGCTGGCATGGTCTGCCACAGTCAGGACATTTTCCATCTACAAGCTGTGAAGCTGTAAAGAAAGATTCGCAAGGTGTACAATACATTCCTTCGTAATGTCCCTTGTAAATATCTCCTTTATCGTACAACTTCTTAAATATCTTCTGAACCTGTTTTTCATGGTCAGCATCTGTTGTTCTTATAAACTTATCATATGATGTATTCATAAGATCCCATATTCTTTTAATCTCTGTAGATACGTTATCTACAAATTCCTTAGGTGTAATTCCGGCTTCCTCTGCCTTTAATTCAATCTTCTGTCCATGTTCGTCTGTTCCTGTCTGGAAACGTACATCGTAACCCTGCTGTCTTTTAAAACGTGCAATACTGTCTGCAAGTACAATTTCATAAGTATTACCAATATGTGGCTTGCCTGATGTATAAGCAATAGCCGTTGTCATATAAAATGGTCCTTTATTCTGTGGCATCTTTATACCTCCGTTAATTATTAAAATGTGTCTATATATAAGATTATCTGACTAACAA
This sequence comes from uncultured Eubacterium sp., assembly GCA_900545725.1. GTDB lineage: Bacteria > Bacillota > Clostridia > Lachnospirales > Lachnospiraceae > Lachnospira. Next base: position 2,678 of record URAI01000009.1, on the reverse strand, counting down.
TGCGGATTAAATACATTTGGCTGCTTTAAACCGTCTATTAATTTATTATATCAGACTCTTTAAAACCATAGCTTTAATCATAGAAAAAAAGGGATAATATGTCAAGTATCTATTAATATCCGCATTTACTTTCTGACCCTTAAATCTGCAACTGCAGCGTAATGTAACACATCAAATTCATCAGTATATATATCCCTGAACTTTGCATAATCCCCGGATGTCCTGCCCCAGTTAAATTCTTTTCCATCATCTATATTCTTATCCTTAATTATTATAGCCGGTCTCCATTCCGCAGGCAATTTTTCTTCTTCCATCAGATCTGACTTGTCATAAAGAAACACTGGAAATTTACACAGTTGCTTTTTCTTCTGCCCATAAAATACAAAATCATAATATATACACTATATGAATATTAATGTTATAATAATATCCGCAGGCTGTAAACACAAGTCCGAATAACCTTTAGTTATAAAATAACTTTTAGTTATAAAATAACCTTTAGTTATTTTAGCGGATTGCAATTCCTGCCTGACTCACCACATTTTATTAAATAATTATTTTTCTAAACAGATGAAAATTTATGATATTAAACGGATTTATATTTGCATATTTTGTAGAAATAGAAATGGAAATGGAGATTGAAATATGAAGTTATTTTGCAATTCAAAGTCTGAAAACTTCCCCAACGATAACAATGTTATAAATAACAATGTTATAAATAACAATGTTATAAATAACGATATTATAAATAACGTTGCTATAAATAACCATTCCCCCCAGAACCATATTATAAATATCAACGTTATTTTAAGTATTATTTTAAGCATTATTTTTATATTCGGTATAGCCGGATGTTCCCTTCCATCTTTGGACAGACACGATGTAAATAATAACAGTTACAATTTACAGACATCTTCTGATAATTCATCTGCTGATGATTATACTTATAGTGACACAGATAATGAAGCCTTTGCACAATTTACACATGAACTTTTTTGTGAATCCGTAGCTTCTGATACCCTGACAATGCACTCTCTTTTAGAACATCCGTCAGACTTTGGCATTGATGACTATGATGTAACACTTGGAAGATTTAATACCGACAGCTTAGATGGTACCAATGAACTAACAGAAACTCTTAATAAACTGCTATCCTTTGATACCTCCACTCTGTCAAAAAGTCAGCGTCTTACCTATGATGAACTTAAAAAAAATCTGGAAACCGGACTTGAATATAGTGACCTGTATATGTTTAATACACAGCTTTCAACTACAGTCGGCATACAGATAGAGCTTCCTTTGATATTTGCCGAATATTCATTTGAAGAAGAAAAGGATGTCACAGAATATCTTACACTGCTTGAGGATACTGATGAATTTTTCCAAAGCATTGCCGATTATGAAAAATTAAGAAGTGATAACGGTTATTTTATGGAAGATACCCTTGCATCAGAAATAATTGACCAGTGCAGGGAATTTGCCTCATCAGCATCCGATGGTTTTCTTACAACAACATTTATTGAAAAAATCGGACATCTTAGTGATATTCCAAATGATAAGAAAAATGAATACATAAAACATAACCAGACTGCCATAGATGAACATCTTATAAGGGGCTACAACCTGCTTGCCGACAGCCTTAGTTCACTTGTTGGAACCAACCGTTATAAAGGAGGCTTATGTAATTATCCTAACGGTGACAAATATTTTGAATACCTGTTACAGTCTAATCTTGGCTGGTCTAAATCAGTCGGGGAATTAAACGGTCTTACTGACCGCTATTTAAAAAAGAACCTTATAACCATGCAGCGGCTGCTTGCCAACGATACAACACTTTCAGCTAAGGCTGATGCTTTCAGCTTCAATATAACAAAACCGGATTTGATACTTACAGACCTTAAGTCAAAAATCAAAAATGATTTTCCCGATGCACCTGATGTTAATTACAGCATTGAATATATATCTGATTCGCTTAAAGATTATGCAAGTCCTGCAATGTATTTTACGCCACAGCTTGATAACCTTTCAGTCAACTCAATATATATTAATCCTACTGAATCTGACAGTAACACACTCTATGCGACACTTGCACACGAAGGATATCCCGGACATATGTATCAGATGACTTATTTTACAAGCAGCAATCCCGACCCAATAAGATTTGTCATCCAGCCGTCCGGCTTTTTAGAGGGCTGGGCAACCTACTGCGAGGTTCATTCATATCAGTATGCCGATACGGGAAACTATGCATTAAACCAGATTGCGCAGGCTAACTATGCAGCCGTTCTTTGTCTATATGCAAAAATGGATATCGGAATCAACTATTATGGCTGGGACGAGGAAAATACTGCGAATTTTCTAAATGATTATGGCTTTGATAAAAATGCCGCATCTGACATATATAAATCAATGATAAGTGAACCCGGCAACTATTGTAAATATGTTCTTGGATATATTGGATTTTCTGAACTGAAGGAAACTGCAAAACAGCAGCTTAAAGATAGTTTCAACCTGAAAGAATTTCACCGTTTTATAATGGATACCGGACCTGTATCATTTGATACATTAAATACACAGCTAAAGCTGTGGATGGAACAGTCTTAAATTGAGATTTGTTGAAATACGGGGTGTAGAGACGGGCAGGCTGTGGCTGATATGTAAGATTTGTACGCTGATGG
>URAI01000008.1 GCA_900545725.1 uncultured Eubacterium sp. | reverse complement strand
ATGATGTAAAGAAAACATTCGGGGAGGTGCTGGAAGTATGGCGATTACAAAGATCCTAAATATCATGGAATCGGAAGGCAGAAATCCGGCATCACACCTGAAGAATGCTTTGGAATATATTCAGAATCCAGATAAGACAGAAGAATGTGTATTGGTGGGCGGTATTAACTGCCTGCCGGATACAGCATTTGAGCAGATGGAAGAGACGAAAAATATATTTCATAAAACAGGTAAAAGGCAGGGCTATCATGTGATCATATCGTTTTCACCGGAAGAAGAAGTGACGGCAGAGCAGGCAATGTATGTGCTGGAGCACTTTGCGAAGGATGTGCTTGGTGATGATTATGAGGCTGTGTATGCGGTTCATACTGACAGGGAGCATATGCATGGACATCTGATCTGGAATAGCGTCAGCATGACGACGGGCAAGAAATACAATTCACCGAAAGGCAACTGGAAGAATCATCTCCAGCCTATTACAAATAAATATTGTGATGAACTTGGACTTTCCATAATGCCAGCAGAGTACAGTAGGAACCCGAAGAATATCAGCAGGGACAAGTGGGAAAGAGAAATGTCCATGAAAGAAAATATTCTTCGTGATGCCAAGATGTGTGCATATGCAGCAGGGAATGTGGATCATTTTAAATATCTGATGAAACGGTTGGGATATGTATTCAAGAAAGATGCGTGGATGGAAGTGCAGGCACCGGGATTTCAGTATTATCATAAACTGGCAAAGCTGGACGAGATGTTTTCAGAGGAGACGTTAAGGCATCATGTGGATATGCCTTGGATGGCAAAGCCTTACTTTTATTCGTCGGATATCATGGGATTGCACAGAGCGAAGCTGTCACCATATCAGAAGAAATTTTATGCAAAGCTATACAGATTAAGGATTGTAGAGCAGAAGCGTTTTGAGGTTGGTGGAGCAAAGTATACAGAGGATTTGAAAAGGTTTCATCAGTTACAGGACGAATATCTGCTACTTGTAAATAATGACATCAAAAGTGTTGTGGAGCTTGTGGATTTCATAGGTGAGCAGAAAGAAAAGATTCAGCAGATTGAGGACAGACAGAAGGAGATATACAGAGAAAGCTCAAGCCGGAAACGCAGTATTAAGAATGAAGAGCAGTATCGGGAATATGAGATATGGCATGTGGAAGTGCAGGAAGAACTGGATGAACTGAAGCAGGAGAAAAAGGATATTAAGAGACAGATACAGCTTGCTGATGGCATTATAAAAGAAGATTTGTATACGGCTTATTATGCGGTGTCTGGGAAAGAAGAAATCGTTGCAGACAGGGATATTGAGATACCGGGGATGGAAAAGGAGGCTGTGTCAGAGAAAGATGTGGCTGTTGAGCCGGAGACGAATGTTGAGGCAATGAATCCAGACAATAATCAGAACGATACGTCTGTAATGCCAGATATTCGTAATGTGTCTGATGTAAATACGGCAAGAATGGATGAAGATATTACTGATGTAACAGGTAAAAGTGAATTTATGGAATCTGAAGAAAAAGTGTCTGTGGACAAAGCTGGCTGGATTGTCAGGAGGATATCAGAGCTTGGTGGTTATGAGAATATTAGTGATTCTGTTAAGGCTGATATATTCGGATTTGATATTGCTGATGTTAGTGGAAGCATATGGTTGTTCTCGGATGTAATGAAAAGGCTGGGGATAAAGCTGGATGGAAACGAAATGTATGAGGAATTCCAGAGAATTTATGATGAGAGTGTTGGTAGAGATGCTGGTAAAGATAAAGCAGAAGATAAGATGTGGAATAGGGGCAGAGGAAGGTAATTCCTCTGCCCCTTCCAGTTATGTATTAGATAGAAAAATATTGATTCACAAATCGAAATATTGGCTATTGAAGGAAGTATAGAAAGTCGCGAGAACGTGCGAAAAAATATTGAGAAAACATTAGATATATGGTATGATGTGATATAGAATTGTTTGAATGAAATTTTATATGGAGGATTAGCAATGGCAGTATCATATAAGCGATTGTGGATAAAATTAGCCGAAAAAGAAATGAGCAGAGCGGATTTGAGAAAAAAAGCAGAAATAGCACCTAATACCATGACAAAGCTTGGAAAAAATGAATATGTTGCTATGCCTATTTTAGATAAAATATGTAAAACATTAGGGACGGATTATGGCGAGATTATGGAGTATGTTCCGGATAAAGAAGAATCAACGGGTGACAGGTAGCGAGTACGGATTATGGGACAAGCAGTTTAATAAGATATGTTATGTAGTTTGGTTTAAATCCGTTTTTTGAGAAAGGGGCACTTTGTATGGATATATTTGAAGGTCTTTCAGAAAGACAGAGAGAAGCGGTTGAAACAATAGACGATGATTTAGAAATTATCGCCTGTGCTGGAGCTGGAAAAACCGGTGTTGTAACAAGAAGAATTGTGAATATTCTTAAGTTAAATCCGGGTGTATTGCCTGAGAATATAGTAGCATTTACGTTTACAAAGAAAGCGGCGGAAGAATTAAAAGGTCGTATTAATGCTTATGGAAAATCTGTATTAGGGCATACAAAAGGATTCGCACATATGTATGTTGGAACAATTCATGGTTTTTGCATAAGAATGTTGCAAGATTACATACCTGAGTTTCAGAAGTTTACTGTATTAGATGAGATACAAACTAAGTTATTTGTAGAGAGATACTATGAAGAATGTGGTATGCAGGATTTGGAGTTGAAGAAGTATGTAGAAACTTCTTTATTTATCTCAGTTATGAGTGTATTGAATGAAAACTGGTTTGAGCAGGATAAGTGGGATGAGAAGACTCGTATTGCTTTTGAGAAATATCGCAATAAAATGTATGAAGAAAAGAAATTTGATTATTCCTTGATTCTTCGAGAGATGATAAATCAACTTGAAACAAACTGTGAATTTGCTGAAGCTATAAAAAATAAAGTGAAGTATTTAACGGTTGATGAATATCAGGACACAAATCCTATACAAGAAAAGTTGATAGAAATATTAAAGGGATTTGGTGCGAATATCTGTGTTGTTGGTGATGATGACCAGACAATTTATCAATTTAGAGGAAGTGATCCTCAAAACATCCTTACATTTAAGGAAAGGTACAATATAAAAAAATACATCGTATTGGATAAGGATTATCGAAGTACGGAAGGCATCGTTGACGTGGCAAGAAGAATAATAGTAAATAATGACAGGCGGTTGCTCAAAACAATGACTTCAGGTTGCAAGACGAAATATGACATAGGAGACATAGCATATGAGGAATATTCGGACATGGAAGATGAATTTACATTTATAGCCCGGAGAATTATGAAACTTCATGAAATAGGTATTCCTTATTCAGAAATCGCAATATTGCTGCGAAAAAGAAAAGTCAGCGGGAAAATTGCCGAAGTATTGGAGGCATATGATATTCCATTTGTTGTAGAAGGTGTGAATGATTTATTTGAGACAAAAGAATGTAACGCAGCAAAGGGAATTTTTGATTATTTAAATGGCGATATTCCTGCAACGGAGCTTTTTGAAAGATGGTTGCAGATAGACTATCCTCTTGATAAAAAAGAGGTAGCAGATGCAATGCAGTATTTGGCAACTATTGATGTAAAAGAAATAAAGCTATATTCTGAATTTAATATACAGGCTATTTATCATGAATTCCTTCGGCGTATTTCTTTAACAGAGGATGGTAGAAATGAAACAGAAGTGATTATGTATAACTTGGGAAAATTTAGTCAGGTTATTGCAGATTATGAGATTATTAATTATACGCTTAAACCAAGAACAAAACTCAATAACTTTTGTTCTTTTCTAAAATATACGGCATCACAATATTATCCAGAAGGATATATGACCAATTCCTACGCAAAACCGGATGCGGTTAGTATTATGACCGTACACCAGTCCAAAGGATTGGAGTTTGCAGCAGTATTTATTCCACAGCTCAATAGAAATTTCTTCCCAGCACAGCGGGTTGGAGGGAAAGGAATCTGGCATGTGATTGATAAATCATGGATAACAAATGCAGATAGATTTGAAGGGGATATCGAAGAGGAGAGAAAACTTTTTTATGTAGCGGTAACCAGGGCAAAGAAATATTTATATTTGACACGTTCGGTGAATGGTCATGATAAATATATTTCTCCATTTTTGGAAGAAGCAAAGGAATCATCCTATTTAGTAAAATATGATGGAAACATACAATATGATCCGGAGCATTTACCAAATATGAAACAGGAAAGCATGCCGATTTCCTTAAACTTTTCTTTGCTAGAGGATTATTTTGAATGTCCTTATCGATTCAAGTTATCTATGTTTTATGGATTTGAACAGCCGATTGTACCGGCACTTGGATACGGAAATGTTTTGCATGAAATTGTGAAAAATATACATATTGCGGCGATGAACGGAGAAGATTTGACCAAAGACGATGTAAAAAGAATGATAGATGAGTCATTTTACTTTCCATATGCGACTCCGAAACTGGAAGAAAATATGTATAAGAGTGTTACAAGAGCAATTAATAACTATGTGGAACATAACCGTAATGATATGGAAAATGTTTATATGGCAGAATCTGATGTTGAAGTAGATATGGGGGATGGTGTCAGGGTAAATGGTCGAATTGATTTAGTAAAGAAACTCAATTCGGATGGTAAAATAGCGATTGTTGATTTCAAAACTGCGAACAAGGAAGTAGTGGAATCAATTAATAAAGAACAATTAAAAATATATGCGTTAGGATATCAGGAGCTAACTGGGGAACAGGCAGATTACATGGAGGTCTATCAGTTGGACTCAGAGAAAAGAATAAAAGAAGAGGTGACAGAAACAGTAATTCATGATGTTCGGAAAGAAATTACCAATGCGGCAGCAAACATAAGAAACAACAATTTGCCGCGAAAATGTAATAAAGAAAACTGTTCAAAATGTCATTTGAACCATTTGTGTTTAAGCAAAACAGAAAAAAAGCAATACGCACTTTAGGAGGAAAATATGGCAAATTTATCACAGATAAAAAGAGAGAAAATGTTGAAATTTTTGGAAACATTGAAGGAGCAGCATAGTGATGATGAATCACTAATTGCGATTAATCAGATAGAGAATGAATTGACATCAAAAAAATATGGACTTGTGTGGGAAGAACATGAAGAAGAAGTGGATGTAAAAATGCGTACACATATTCCAGTGTTTACAGAAGTGGAGGCAAAAGAAATTGTAGGTGCTTCGGAAAGTGAACAGTACAATTTCCTTTTGGAGGGAGATAATCTGCATTCTTTGAAATTACTAGAGAAGACGCATAAGGGAAAGATAGATGTAATATATATTGATCCACCATATAATACGGGAAACAAAGACTTTAAGTATGATGATACATTTGTTGATAAATTAGATTCATACAAGAATAGTAAGTGGTTATCATTTATGTGGTCCAGATTAAAGGTGGCTCATAAGTTATTATCATCAGAGGGAATTATATTTATAAGTATTGATGATAATGAACTTTATCCGCTAAAAATGATTTGCGATGAAATATTTGGAGAGCAATGCTTTGTTACTAATTTGATATGGCAAAAAAAGACTGGAGCATCTGATGCTAAAGGAATTGCAACAATAACGGAATACATTTTAGTATATGTAAAAGATTATGCCGTAATGGATTCTGTTTTTGATAAAAATTATGAAGCATTTGATGCTAAAAGATATAGGTACAAGGATGAATACTTTAATGAGAGAGGACCATTTTATTATGATTCGTTAGATAGAGGAAGTGTTAGATATAGCGATACACTTAATTATAGTATAAAGTCGCCTAATGGTGATGATATATATCCAAATGGACGAAAGAACTTTGAAAATGATGGCTGGACATGGAAATGGAGTAAAGAAAAAGTAGAATGGGGTATAAGGAATGGATTTATTGACATAACTCCATCAAGTAAGAAAGAAAATGGTTGGGCTGTAAGATATAAGATATATTTAAATGTGGATAACGAAAATAGACCTATCGAAAAATCAGCACCCTACAAAAATTTAATAACTACAATTTTGAATGCCAATGCTGCCGCAGATATTAAAAAAATGTTTAATGGTAAAACAGTTTTTCAATATTCCAAGCCAGTAGGTTTGATGGGATTTTTGTTGTCATGTGAAAAAAATAAAAAGGCATTAATACTTGATTTTTTTGCAGGTAGTGGTACGACTGGACAGGCTGTTTTAGAAAAAAATATGGAAGATGGTGGAAATCGACACTTCATTTTATGTACAAATAATGAAAATAATATTTGTGAAGGAGTTACCTACCAGCGTTTGAAGACAGTCATAACAGGAAAATGTGCAGACGGTAGTCAATATTCAGAAGGATTACCAGCCAATCTGAAATATTACAAAACAGATTTCGTAGATAAGGAGAGCGAAGAAATATATGATGACCTTTTGGAACATACGAAGGAAATGATTCAGTTACAGTATGGAGTCAAAGTTGATAATCAAAAGTATATTATGATTATGGATGACGATGAGATGGATGAATTTGAAAAACATTTTGATGAATTCAAGGATATCGAAGTGGTATTTATCAATCAGGATGTATTATTGTCGACATCCCAAGAGAAGTTATTGCAGAATATAAATACAAAGATTATTCCGGATTGCTACTTTGACTTTGAGTTAAGAGAGGTAGGAGAATTATGGTAGGAAAAATAAAAGATTATGAGTTTCAGACGCAATGCGTGGAATACCTGATAGATAAAACTGTTGAAACCAGCAGTAAACAGGTTATTACCGTGAAGGCACCAACCGGTGCGGGAAAAACAATCATTCTTATCAAATATGTAGATGAGTTCCTTAAAAACACAAGCAAAAATACAGCCTTTGTATGGTTGTGTCCGGGAAAAGGAAATCTTGAGGAACAGAGCAAAGAGAGAATGGAACAGTTGGCACCACATATAGATACAAGAAATCTTATGTATTCTATGATGGTAGGATTTGAACCGGGAAGTGTTACTTTTATCAACTGGGAGCTTGTTACGAAAAAAGGAAATACTGCATTAAAGGATAGCGAAAGGTCTAATCTTTTTGAAAAGATTGCAGAAGCCCACAAAGATGGAACGGAATTTGTAGTGATTATCGATGAAGAACACCTGAATAATACGAAAAAGGCAGATGATGTAATCAGTGCATTTGCTGCTAAGAACATTATTCGTGTTTCTGCTACCGCAAATAAAGTCCCGCATCAGGAATACTATGAAATTAGTGAAGAAGATGTTATTGCTGCAGGTTTGATAACCAGAGCAATTTATGTCAATGAGGGTGTGGATGAGCGAAAAGAAATCTTGAATGATTATGAGTATTTACTAGATTTGGCGGACGATAAACGAAAAGAGATTGCGGAGGCATATAATCGATTAGAAGTCAATGTAAGACCGCTTGTATTGATACAGTTTCCTATGGGACAGCCGGAAACAATTAAAGCAGTGGAAGAAAAGCTGGCTAGCATGGGATATACCTACGATAATGGTATGGTCAATATCTGGATGAGTGATGAAAAGATTGTCAGTGATGATTTGACTAAGTTGGATGGTTCACCTGCATTTCTGTTAATGAAGCAGGCAATATCTACTGGATGGGATTGTCCAAGAGCAAAGATTCTCGTGAAATTACGAGAAGGAGGTAGTGAGGACTTTCAGATTCAAACGATAGGTAGAATCCGTCGAATGCCGGAAGGCAAACATTATGGGCTTAATATTCTGGATTATTGTTATATCTATACATTAGATACGCAATACAAGATGGGATTGTTGTCTGCACTTGATAAAGCATATCAGGTACGTAGGTTGTTCCTTCGGGATGAAGCAAAAGACTTTACTCTCACCAAGGAAATGCGAGATTTGGATTTCGATGGTCTTGGAGAACGTGAAACGTTAGAAAAGGTATATGCTTATTTCAAGGAAAAGTATCATTTGGGTTCTGATAAGAAGGTAAATCAGGAAAATCTTGAAGCGGGTGGTTACAACTTTAGCCATGAAATTGATAATAAAATTCTTCAGGGAATATTTAGAACAACAGAAGATCTTGCACGAAGTGATTCTGATGACAAAATCAAAATTAAGACAACCGTGAATACACATACACATGGTATTTACCTGTTACACTCTGTTGATGAGATTAAAAAGGTTACTGGTATGCAATCTCAGAAGGTAAAGAATATTCTAAGAAGAATGTTTTGTAAAGGGAAAAAGAGAAAGTATAAGTTCATCGAATTAGAAAACTCGGATTTTTATGCATTTGTCATTAATAATGTAAAGCAGCTTAAGATGGACTTTAAGAATGTAACAGCTCAAATGGGTGGTAAACAGATGTCTTTTACACTTCATCCAAAAACTTCCGAGTTCCACATTCCGGAAATGGAAATATATAAGTTTAGTGAAGTAAAGAATCGTCAATTACTGCGTATGAATGCATACAAAGAGTACACGAATGAATTTATTACGGATAAGACAAGAAGTCATCCGGAAAGATTATTCGAGCGTTACTGTGAGAAAAATGATTCAGTAGAATGGGTTTATAAAAACGGTGATACTGGTCAGCAATATCTTTCTATCGTGTATACGGATGCTTTTTTAAAGCAATGGCTATTTTATCCGGATTACATTATTCACTTGAAAGATGGTACAGATTGGATTATCGAAACAAAGGGAGGAGAAGCTTCCGGTCACAGTAAAAATATAGATTTACAGATAGGTAACAAATTTAATGCATTTAAAGAGTATGCAAAAAAATATAACATGCACTGGGGATTTGTGCGGGATATTGATGATGAGCTGTATATCAATAATACGGAATTTGTAGATGATATGTCTGATGAGCGGTGGAGACCGTTGGAGGAGATGTTGTAGGCTAGTTGGTTTTATATGGTGAATCTTATGTTTGGACAATATAGAAAATTACTCTTGCTCACAAAATGAAGTTTGAGAGGGATTTTTTGTCACAAATGCAAGCAACATTTTAAAAGGAAAAATTGTGTTGAAGGATTAATTCAGGGAGGTACCGATGCTAGAGGATAGTTATTTAAAATTACCGTATGATTTATCAGGCTCTATGTCAAAAAATCGTTTTCGCAACGAAATGTTGTGGGGACTTGAAAAGATGTTTGAATTATATAAAACGAATCAGGATTTTTTTATGGTATTTGACTATGTGTGCGATATTGAGGCTCACCTGGATGGAAAAATAGAATTTTTTCAAATAAAAACAAACAATGCGGCAAAACCATATTCTATAACTAAAATTGCAAAACCAGATAAGAGCGGCAAATCCATATTGGGTAAATTATATGCAATAAAAACAGCAGATGATAGTGAGGATGGAATTGTAAGTAAATTGGCTATTGTTGTAAATGTACCATTAAAGACATCTGACAATGTTACGCATTCTACAGATAGAGAAATTTCTTTTGATAAAATAGACGAGGTGTCAAAAAGAAAAATTGCTGAATATCTGATTAAAGAATGTAATGTCCAAACAGTAGACTTGTCAGATTGTTACTATTTATATACTTCAATGGATTTATTTAATCCTCATGATAGTTTATTAGGAAAAACAATAAATTTTTTTGTTGATGTGTATGGGGAAGAACCTAAAAGAGCAAAAGTTTTGTTTCAAACTATGACCGACACTATTGAAATGAAAGCTTGTTATGAACAAAGATGTATAAATTATGATGAAGTTATTTTGAAAAAGGGAATATCGAGGAATGAACTTCAAAAGATACTGGAAAAGCATATAGATATTTCTGATGAATCAATTCAGATTGTAAAGCAAGAAATTAAAGAAATCTATCCTGAATTTTCTGTTTGTACAAAAATGAATGCAGCGTTGGTTGCTGTTACAAAGGAATTGAGAACCAATAAAGTATTAATAAAAATAGAACAGAGTATAGTGAAATATATACTTGGTAATTTAGAATTGTTTGATGGAGAAATTGTTGATAGTATATTGCTTTTGGATAATGTTTATAAAAAGGAATTTCCTGTCGAATATACATTTCAAGAAAGGCATTCATTATACATAATGGTAATTGTACGAGTAAGGGAGGGGTATTATGCATAAGTTAGTGGTTAATGGACTGTACCTATTTTCAATAAAAGAAAAAAAGGCGAAGTATGTTTCTTTTGCTGACGGAATAAATGTAATTACGTCAAGTAAAGATAATGGAACAAAACGTGGAAAATCTGTAATTATGAAAAGCATATACCATACGCTTGGTGCTGATTGTATATTTGAGGACAAATGGAATATCAATGACAAGGTAAGTATTTTGGATTTTTCTGTTGATACAAAAGAATATTATATATTAAGATATCAGCGATTGTTTAAGATATATCGTAAAGATAATTTACATCTGTTGTTTAGAACAAATAGCAGAGCAGAATTGGCTGAGTTTTTGGGTGTTTTTTTTGATTTTAAAGTAATGTTACCAAATAAATTTTCCGGGGAAATAGAAGTTACACCACCAGCATACAATTACTTATTGAACTTCATTGATCAAGATGGTATGGATGGAAGTAAGTTTTTATCATTTGCATCATTACAACAATATTCTGACTACAAAGATAAGGTATTATATTATCATTTTGGTGTATATAATGAAGAATATTATTTGCTTGTAAAGTCAATTGAAATAATTGAAAGTAATATGAAAGAAGTTCGCAAGAAAATTGAATTGAATCAGAATATGGTTCAAAGAATAAATATAGATGTAAAAAATGCCGACTATTCTACTAGTCTTCAGGCATTGGAGCAGGAGTTAAAGCTTAATAAAGCGGAGTATACCCGTTATGTATCAGGATTAAGTGAATGTAAGAAAAGACTCATAAAATATCGAAATGCAAAAGAAGATGTTTTAAGTAGTATAGATGAAATATTAACTTATAGCAAAGAGATAGAGGATGATGTTAAGTCAATAATTAAACATAAATGTCCATATTGTCAATCAGAGATTGAGGATAATCTTGATATGCGTATATATAACTATAATTCAATAGAGGATGCTCTGTTTTTAAAGGCGGGTCTTGAAGAAGAATTAACGGACATAGAGCATAAAATCGAATTGGAAGAAAAGAAATACCAGAAGCAATTGGAACAGATAAATGATTACGAAAAAAAACTTACAGCTTATAATGAAGAAATCAGTGATGTTTTAAAATATAAAGGATATATGGAAATGAGAGATTCTTTGATTAAAGAAATAGGAGAACTGGTTTCAACAGAAAATGCATATGAAGATGAACTGAAAAAAGAAAAAAGGAGAAGAAAAAAATTTGATGACTCAAAGAAACAAGTTAACCAGAGATACTATGAGTTGATGACCAGAGATAAACAAAGATTTGGACTGAAGGAGATCTCTGATAAAAAATTAATGGATATAAAATCAAATATTTCAGCAGGTGGAAGCAATAAGCCGATTGCGACAATTATTTGGTACATGAACTTGCTGAGGATAAAGAAGGAGTTTAATCCAAATGCGATTTTATTTCCTATAGTATTTGATAGTCCGAATAATGTGGAAACAGACAATGAGAAAAGAATAGAGTTGTTAAAATATTTGTTTGAGAGTGTTGATACCGATACGCAGTTGATAATATCGAATTTGGGATTTGACAGAAATCAATTTAAAGAAGCTAATATTGAACAGATAATAGAAATTACAAATGATAAATATCAATTACTAAATCAGAAGGATTATGATAATTATAAAGGTCTTTTTATAAGTCTTATGGAAAATGATATTTGAGATCGAAAGTGCAAGCTAAAATGTTAATTTGGAAGGTGATATAATGACAAGTGAATTTATGAGAAATTTGCTTTCAAAAGATGAAAAGATAACAGTAGAATACAAATCCTGTCAGTATGGCATCCAGGAGGATGTATATGAAACGGTGTGTTCCTTTTCCAATCGATATGGTGGATATATTATTATGGGGGCAGAGGATGATGGTACTCCAATAGGTGTTAAGCAAAATATGGTTAAGGATATGAAGAGAAATTTTGTGAATCAGCTAAATAATCCGGATAAAATGTCGCCAACATTATATCTTTCAATTGAGGATTTTGAATATGAAGGAAAGATATTATTATGGGTATATGTGCCGCCGACAGCGACTGTGGAAAAGTGTGGAAACAGAATATATGACCGAAATGAAGATGGTGATATGGATATTACTGATTCACCGATTCAGTTACAGAATATGTACAACAGAAAGAGCACTACATATGCGGAACATAAGATTTTCCCATATGTAACCAAGGATGATCTGCGTCTTGACTTAATGGACAAGGTGCGTAATCTTGCAAAAAGTAAAAATCCGGATCATCAGTGGCTTACAATGTCTGATGAAGAGATACTTACAAGTGCAGGTTTGTGGGAAAAAGATTTTTCATCAGGTATTCAGGGATATAATCTGGCAGGCGTACTATTGTTTGGAAAAGATGAAGTGATTCGTTCCTGCTGTCCGGGATATATTACGGATGCAATTTACAGAGTTGAAAATGTGGATAGATATGATGACAGATTACAGGTAACAACAAATCTGATAGAAGCATATGACCTTTTGATGGAATTTGTGGCAAAACACACATCAGATAAGTTCTGCCTGATTGATAATGTAAATACAAGTATCAGAGGAATTATTGCCAGAGAAGTTATAGGCAATATACTTGTTCATAGAGATTATTCTAGTGCATTTCCGGCAAAGGTAATTATTGAAAAAGATTGGCTAAAAACAGAAAACTGGTGTATTCCAAGACGACACGGAAATATTATGAGTGATGAATTCACACCATATCCGAAAAATCCGTTAATTCAGCAGTTTTTTGCTAACATTGGTAGAACAGATACGATTGGCTCAGGCGTGAGAAACTTGTACAAGTATACACCGATTTATTCAGATGGTGGAAAACCTGAATTAATTGAGGATGATGTATTTAGAATAACCATTCCGCTGGATAAAATGGCAGCAGATGAAGCACGGGAGCAGAAAATATTATCTGAAAGAGAACAAAAGATTTACAATATGATATGCGAAAATCTTCATTTGTCTGTTGAGCAGGTAATGGCAGAACTTGACATATCAAGAGCAACGGTATTCAGGGATTATGCAAAAATTAAAAAAGTTACGGGTGCGATGTATGATAAAAAGACATCAACATGGACTTTGTAACCCACTTAGTCTCACCAAGTCTCAAGATAGTCTCACCAAAGTCTCATGAGATTTGATACTGGATGAGACTAGGATAAATCGAAGAAATGCAGTAAAATCAATGATTTTTCAATTTGTAAGAAAAACTCAGTCTCAAGATAGTCTCACTCAGTCTCATTTTGTGGATGAAATTTTGAGACTGACTTGAGACTTATGAAAGAGGTATTATGATAGATTCTATCGACAGAAATGGAGGCAAATATGGGAAACACCCTGATGGAGATATCAGTTCCACTAGACAAAGAAAATTTTATAGAGCTGGAATGTGATTTCTGTAAAAATAGATTCATGTTACATCAAGATGTATATGAGAGTGATGATAATATAAATTTCTTTTGTCCGATATGTGGTTTACCTAATAAAATAAATACATTTTTTGTGCCAGAAGTTTTGGAAAAAGCACAGCAGATGGCGATGAATTATATGCTTGATGAGTTAGAACGGACAGTGGGTAAGTGTATTAAAAAGATCAATAAAAGTGGATTTGTTAAAATGTCTATGAAAAGTCCTAAAAGAGAACATGAGAAGGAGTTGTACACACCATCTGATGATTATACAAAGTGTGCAAAGAAATGTTGTAACATTGATATAAAAGTTACGAACATGGATAAAGAAACGGGAACATATTGTCCTGTATGCGGGAGGATGGAATAATGAACAGAAAAGAAATACAGAAAATATCTTTACAATATAGAACTTTGTCTTCTCAAATGTTAAAAATGAATTCACAAGAAGAAATGTATTGTATTCAACAATTTTTTGATTTTATATCTGAAACAGAAATTATTAGGAATTATATAAATGAATGCAAAACACAAGAGTATGATTTTGAACAAATTTTTGCAGATAAAGGATGGAGAAATGTGCTTATGCTTCCAGCGAAACAAGAAGAATTGGTTAGTTATGGATATCAACTGTTGCAATATATACTTGATGGACCTAAAAGTCTTATAGGATTGTGTATGGGATATACAGGAAGTAATAAATTCTCAGATAATATTGAAGCATTTGTGAGAAAATCAATAGAGCCATTTGTAGTAGCAATCAGAACCTATATAGAGCTTTGTTTTATAGATTGTGAAGATGTAGCTGAAAATCAAGAAAATAAAGTGGTAACTATTTTTTTGTCATATTGCCAAAAAGATATGGATATTGCGGATTGTTTAGAAGAGAACATTGCACCTTATATTTGTGATAAGGCAAAGATTTCAAGGGATATTAGAGATGTTGAGTATCATGAAAGTTTTAAGCGATTTATGCAGTCAATCGAGAAACACGATTATGTAATAACAATAATAAGTGATAATTATTTGAAATCTAGGAATTGTATGTTTGAAATGTTGGAAGTTGTAAAAGATAGTTACTTTTCAAAAAAGCTACTTTTTATTGTATTGGGAGACGATGATGCAAAATATTATAAAAATATTCCCCAAGAAGGTATTAGTGCGGATGTCTACTCTGCGTTAGGACAGGCAAAATATAGTAAATATTGGAGTTCTGTTGATAAAGAATTGGAAATTGAGATAGAGGAAATAGGAGATCCGATGCATGCAATTTTACAGATTAAAGAAAAACAAATTGTACAAAAAATATTGTTAGATATGCCAGAGTTCTTGGAATTTATAAGAGATAATAAGGGACTTACATTATCGGAGCATATTGAAAAAGGTTTTGAGGACATGATTTCATTTATGGGATTGTAAAAAAGAGGTGATTCATGTGAAGAAAATAGATGACAAGATAAGTGAAAAAGTTACAAGTTTGGTGACGGAGTACATATGTAGCTCGTTTGAAGTCTTAAAGAATAATGAGTTATGGAAAAAGGCTATAAAGAAAGCTTGTGAAGCAACGGAAGGAGTGGATGATTCGTTTGCTGATTATATTATAAAATCTCCTGCGATACAAAGACATTTTGTATGGATTATGGGAAATAAATCATTAAACGACTTGTATAGAAGTTTTATTCTTACGATAGCTGTTGAACGATGTGCATTTAATGACGAAAAAAAACTTGCAATATCATTGGGAATGGCAATCTTAGATAATTGGTTTGAATTAAACAATGAGGATTATCATGATATAAGGAATCAAATAGTAGGTGATAAAATTGTAAGAATTGTAAATGATAGAGAACGATTGTATCGGGAATATTTTTTATTGTATAATGATCAAATGGCAAAGGACACAATCAGAGTGTATTATCCTAAGAATGGTGAAAATTGGATAAGGTGGGATAGAGATTGCAGTGTAGATGTAAAAGTTAATTTATCTAGGGGAACTGAGTATGGTTTTTGCAGAATAGGATTTTCGTATAGTAGAATTGAAGAACAAGATTTTGAAAAATCTTTAAAAGTAGCTTATGTCAATGAAGATAGAGAGATATTTAGATTTGAGCATGATGATATGTTAAATATAGATGATAAAAAGATTCTTTGGGCATGGTAAATTAGTGTATATGTGGCTGCACAATTTAATTATTTGTACAGCCATATGAGATTGTTTAATTCAACTCACTCATCCCATCCACATAATCCTGCAGACCATTTGCTTTCAGTGCGAGCTTGGCATATGTAAGAGGTGAGTCTTTTGCCAACCAGTACAGATATACAATATCATTCGGTTCTTCAAAGATAACGGAAGAATTACATTCCTTACAACAGATAACAAGAACGGAATTCTCACTAATATTGACAATGATGGAGTCGGTAGCAGAATCATACATACCGAACAGGAAATTAAGATTGTTGTTCATTGCGGTCTCCTTCCCACAGATACTTTGCACCATCCAGCAGGTCAATGATAGCTGTAAGCATATTGGTGTATTCGGTATGTAATTCCTTAATATCATCGGAAGAAGGAAGTGTATCAATATTTCGGTCTGATGATGTAAATGCTTTTTGCATATCAAGTATCTGTAGATACAATGCATTCACAGTCTGTACCAGAGGATATATGGTTTCTTTCTTGCCGACAACGCAGATGTGGTTATAGATGCATGAACGGACAAAGTAATCTTTCTTCATCATGCCGCTGGCAAGGATACGGGCTTCGATTTGCTTGCGTTCAGCATCGCTGATTCTAAAACTTATAGTTGGATGTTTGTGTTGATTGCTCATAGAAAAGCTCCTTTCATAGTGGGTGCGGCAGCAGGCACAGTTAAGCACCCGCAAGCCACATTTGATTATTCGTTTTTAGTAGTAAAAGTAGATTATATCTGCCATTGATTTCGTAGAAGCAATATTGAATTATTGCAACTAATTTGCTACTAAAGTTTTTGAAAACGATATGAAAAGAGTAACATTTGATGAAATAGATGTGGTGGAATGTCGCATCAAATCAGCATTTTCGATTTGATGATACTTCCTTTGGAAAGAGTTTGGATGGTGGAAAGTATCCAATGGGGCAGTAGACTTCTCATTCACAGGTCTTGCATGTAATGAATACGGCTGGTGGTATGTAGAAAATGGAGCAATCAACTTCTCTTACAGCGGTATGGCAGAAAATGAGTACGGCTGGTGGAAAGTATCCAATGGTACTGTAGACTTTTCATTTAGTGGACTTGCTCTAAATCAGTATGGTTGGTGGTACTTAGATGGTGGTACTGTAGATTTTGGGTATACTGGCTTAGTACAGAATGAATACGGCTGGTGGAAAGTAACTAATGGTACTGTAGACTTTACTTATAATGGTCTTGCCAGCAATGAAAGCGGAGAATGGGTAATCAGAGATGGTCAGGTAGACTTCGGTTACAATGGTGAATATGAGGGTAAGACTGTAGAAGGTGGCTGTGTTGTAGGTAGCGGAAGCACGGGTATTAATCCGGGTCCTGGCGAGTCTGAAACCCCGGCAGAGAAACTTAATGGACTTATATATAATGAAGAAGCTGATAAATGGAGCTATTATGTAGATGGCAATGTAGATACTGATAATAACGGTCTTGTAGAATACAACGGTGGCTGGTTCAAGCTTAATAATGGTGTAGTAGATTTTACATATTATGGACTGGCTGAAAATAATGGGTATTGGTTTAAGGTATCAGGCGGTGTGGTAGATTTTAGTTACAATGGCTTGGCAGAATATAATGGCGGTCTGTTTAAAATAGCAGGTGGCTTGTTAGATAATGAATATACAGGAACATATTATAATGATGGTACATATTATTATGTTGATAAAGGAACAGTAAAAACATCTGCCCCTGAGGGAACGGATGAGGCTGAAATGCTGGCGATTAATAAGTTTGTATTTGATAGAACATTTCCTAGTTATGCTGATGGTAAAACAATGGTTGTTGCATATATGTATAATAATGGAGTTGTATCACTTACTTTTAAGAATAATAAGTTTAATAGTGCTTCAATGGATACGTGGCTTATAGATACTTATGGTCATGATAGTTTCAGTTCTTTTGATAAAATGCTAAATACAATAGCAAGTATTAATTAAGATTATAAAATGGGTTGGGTAGTGTGTATACTATCCAACTCATTATATTTATATAAAGAAATGGAGGTATTTGGGTGGGTAAAAATAAGGAACTTACAGTACATATTACAGCAATATTATATATGTTGAAAATGAGAACGGCTGGTGGTTTGCTTGTAATGGATAAAAAGTAAGTACTTTAGCGGTCATGCTGTCATATTTGCGATTGTATCTATAAAAATACAAAAAAACTCAAAAAAATGCTTGCATTTATTGGAATTCCATTATATACTAGGCAAGTAAGTTGTTACGGCTCGTTGGTCAAGTGGTTAAGACGTCGCCCTCTCACGGCGAAGACAGGGGTTCGACTCCCCTACGAGCTATTCTGTAATATATGTACTTTTGAAAGAGTGGGCAGTAATGTCCACTCTTTCGTTAATATATGGATATAATTTACATATATTAAACATAGTTTACAGGAATAACATAATTCATAATATTAATTTTATAAGAAAGGCGATGAATGAATGGGCAGGAAAGAAAGCTATGAAGCAAAAACTGAGCAATTAATTCAGCCGTTAATCGATGAGAACAATTTTGAACTGGTTGATGTTGAATATGTGAAGGAAGGCAGCGACTGGTATTTAAGAGTTTACATTGATAAAGAGGGCGGCATAACTGTTAATGACTGCGAACTTATAAGCAGGGCATTTAATGAAGTTTTAGACAGAGAGGACTATATACCTGATCAGTATATATTTGAGGTAAGTTCTCCGGGGTTATTAAGGTCGCTTAAAAAAGAAAGAGATTATGAAAAGAGTATTGGAAGACTTATAGATATCAAGCTTTATAAGCCTGTTGATAAGTGTAAGGAATTTACAGGAGTGCTTAAGGCTTATGATAAAGATACGATAACTCTTACAATGGATAATGATGAGGATATGACTTTCGACAGACCTAATCTTGCAATGATAAGATGGGCATTTGTCGATTAAAAGAATGTCAGATATTTCACAACCGATGTAAATGACAGTAATATAATTTATATGAAATGGAGATAAAGATGAATAAGGAATTAATAGCAGCATTAGATTTGCTTGAAAAGGAAAATGGTATAAGCAAGGAAGTAATGTTTGATGCAATTGAAAAATCACTTATGGATGAATATAAGACACAGTTTAATACAGTAGAAAATGGCAGGGTTGTACTTGACAGAGTAACAGGTGATTTCCATATTTATTCAGACAGAAAAGTTGTTGAACAGGTGATTATTCCTGAGAATACAGATAATAACAAGAGAAATACAGAAAAATATATTTCAGCAACTGAGATTTCGCTTGCAGATGCAAGAAAGATTAAGCCGGGATGTCAGGTTGGTGATATTGTCACAGTTGAAGTTAAATCAGAAGAATTTTCAAGAAGAGCAGCCAAGAATGCTAAAGGAACTATTGTACAGAAGATAAGAGAAGAAGAAAAAGCGGCTATTTATAATGAATATCATGCTAAGGAAAAAGAGATTATTACAGGTGTTGTACAAAGAATTGATGAAAAGGGCAATATTTTAGTCGATATCGGAAGAACACAGACAACTCTTAAGGTTAATGAACAGGTTCCGACAGAGCATTTTGAAAGAGGAGACAGAATTAAGCTGTATGTTGTAAGTGTTTCTAATAAAGAAAAGCCGGGGACACTTGTTAAAGTATCAAGAGTTTCACCTATGCTTGTTGAAAGACTTTTTGAAGAAGAAGTTACAGAGATTAAAGATGGTATCGTTGAGATAATGGGAATAGCAAGAGAAGCGGGTTCAAGAACTAAGATGGCAGTAAGAGCTAAGATTCCTAATGTTGATCCTGTTGGTGCATGCGTAGGTATTAATGGTGCAAGAGTTAAGGCTATTGTTAATGAGCTTGGCAATGAACAGATTGATATTATTGAATGGGATGAGAATCCGGCACAGCTTATTGTTAATGCATTAAGCCCTGCTAAGGTTGTATCAGCTATGGCTAATGATGAAGAGAAAAAGGCTGAAATAGTTGTATCAGAACAGCAGCTTTCTCTTGCAATCGGTAAGTCTGGACAGAATGTAAGACTGGCAGCTAAGCTTACAGGCTTTGGTATTGATATCAAGAGTGAAGCAGCAGCTAATGCAGAAGATGAAGCTGGTGAGGATTTTGATGAAGAATTGTCATTTACAGAAGCTGACGATATTGAAGCTGACGATATTGCTGCAGAAGATGTGCAGACAGAAAATGTTGAAGATACAGATATTGAAGAATAATTATTTTAAAAAGAATATTCTATAAAAATATTTTATTGTATGGATGTATGTATCTTACAGCTGTAATAAATAATTAATAGGAGTTGATATATTTGGGCGTTACTAAGAAGATTCCGCAAAGACAGTGTATTGGCTGTCACGAGATGAAGAATAAGAAAGATCTTATAAGAATATTAAAGACAGACAATGAAGGTATAATAATAGATACTACAGGCAGGAAGAATGGAAGGGGAGCTTACATCTGCCCTGATATACATTGTCTTGAAAAGGCTATAAGTACTAAAGGACTTGACAGGTCTTTTAAGATGGCAGTAGATAAAGAAGTATATGAATACCTAAAGAAGGAGCTGATGAATATTGAAGCAGGATAAAGCATTATCAATGATAGGACTTGCGCAGAAGGCAGGAAAGGTCGTAAGTGGTGAATTTTCCACAGAAAAAGCTGTTAAGACGGGAAAGGCTGTAATGGTTGTCGTTGCATCAGATTCATCAGACAATACAAAGAAGATGTTTTCGGATATGTGTAAGTACTATAACGTACCAATATATTTTTACAGTGATAAGGAACAGCTTGGCCATGCTATTGGAAAGCAGTTTCGTGCATCGCTTGCAGTGTTAGATTCAGGTTTTAAAAATGCAATAGAAAAGCATATAAAAAATGGTTTGGAATAACATTACAATAAGAAGATTGACATAGGTTAAGAAAATGTAGGTTTGTTCCGGAAGAGAGGTTAAATGGCAAATATGAGAGTTCATGAATTGGCAAAAGAGTTAAATATTTCATCAAAAGAGATTATAGAAACTTTGAATAATGACACTAAGACATATAAATCAGTCAGTGGTCTTGGCGAAGCAGAAATAACTATAATAAAAAATAAATTTGGAAAAGGCAAAAGTGTGAAAGAAGATAATAAAACACCAGAAAAGATTAAAACAGCGGTTAAAAGTACAGAAGCGGTTAAAGAGACAAAGAGTGTTGAGGTGAAGAATACAGAAGAAGATAAGAAAGCTCATATTTCCCAGGTGTTCTATCCACAAAACAGCAAGAATAGAAATGACCGTAATTCAGATAATCGTAATGGTCAGAGAAATGACCGTAATTCAGATAATAGAAACGGCTATAGAAACGATCGTAATTCAGATAACAGAAACGGTCAGAGAAACGACCGTAATCAGGATAACAGAAACGGTTATAGAAATGACCGTAATCAGGATAATAGAAATGGTCAGAGAAACGACCGTAATCAGGATAACAGAAACGGCTATAGAAACGACCGTAATCAGGATAATAGAAACGGTTACAGAAACGACCGTAATCAGGATAACAGAAACGGTCAGAGAAACGACCGTAATCAGGATAACAGAAACGGCTATAGAAACGATCGTAATCAGGATAACAGAAATGGTTTCAGAAATGACCGTAATTCAGATAATAGAAATGGCTTCAGAAATAATGACCGTAACTCTGATAACAAGAATGGTTATAGAAATGACCGCAATCAGGATAACAGAAATGGACAGAATGGCTTTAGAGGCAATGATAACAGAAATGGTCAGCAAAGACGTAATGACAGACGCGATTCTGCGCCAAAGGATGATTTTATCTTTGAGACTAAGCCTGATTCAAGAAAGGTCGATAATAGAAAAGATAATAAGAAAAATGACAGACGTAAGGACAATGAATCAAAGGAAAACCTTAAGTTTGTAAACAGCCAGCTTGCAAAGAAAGCAGCAAAGAAGGAAGAGAAAGAAGAAGAGACAATCAAGCAGCTTGTACTTCCGGATTCACTTACGATTAAAGAACTTGCAGATAAGATGAAAGTCCAGCCGTCAGCACTTGTTAAGAAGCTTTTTTTACAGGGAAAGGTTGTTACAATTAATCAGGAAATTGATTATGATGCCGCTGAGGAGATTGCACTTGAATATAACTGCATCTGTGAACATGAGGAAAAGGTTGATGTAATTGCAGAACTTCTTAAGGAAGATGAAGACCCAGAGGATACATTAGTTGCAAGACCACCTGTTGTCTGCGTAATGGGTCATGTTGATCATGGTAAGACATCACTTCTTGATGCTATCAGAGAAACACATGTAACAGCAAAAGAGTCAGGCGGTATCACACAGAAGATAGGTGCATATACTGTTAATATTGATAATCATTCAATAACATTCCTTGATACACCTGGTCATGAAGCATTTACGGCAATGAGAATGAGAGGTGCACAGGCTACAGATATTGCTATTCTTGTTGTAGCTGCTGATGATGGTGTTATGCCACAGACAATAGAGGCTATTAACCATGCCAAGGCTGCCGGCGTTGAGATAATCGTTGCAGTAAATAAGATTGATAAGCCAAGTGCTAATATCGAAAAGGTTAAGCAGGAGCTTACTGAATATGAACTTATACCGGAAGACTGGGGTGGTTCAACAATATTTGTACCTGTATCTGCACATACTAAAGAAGGTATTGATGAACTTCTTGAAATGATTTTATTAACAGCAGAGGTGCATGAACTTAAGGCTAATCCTAACAGAAAGGCAAGAGGTATTGTAATTGAGGCAGAGCTTGATAAGGGACGTGGTCCTGTAGCCACAATACTTGTTCAGAAGGGTACGCTTAAGGTTGGTGATAATGTTGCAGCTGGTGCATGTCATGGTAAGATAAGAGCCATGATAGATGACAAGGGACGCAGGGTTAAGACAGCAGGTCCTTCAACTCCTGTTGAGATACTTGGTCTTAATGATGTTCCTAATGCCGGTGAGATTATTATGGCATTTGATTCGGATAAGGAAGCAAGGAACTTCTCAGAGACATTTATCAGCGAAGGAAAGAAAAAGCTCATTGATGATTCTAAGCACAAGGTTTCACTTGATGCATTATTTGAGCAGATTCAGGCTGGTAATATGAAGGAACTCGGAATAATTATCAAGGCCGATGTACAGGGTTCAGTAGAAGCTGTTAAGCAGAGCCTGTTAAAGCTTTCTAATGATGAGGTTGTAGTTAAGGTTATACATGGTGGTGTTGGTAATATCAATGAATCCGATGTAGTCTTAGCATCTGCCTCTAACGCTATCATCATTGGTTTCAATGTTAAACCGGATAATCAGGCAAGAATAGTAGCAGAGAGAGAAAAGGTTGATTTAAGACTTTACAATGTAATTTATAATGCTATAGCAGATGTAGAATCAGCCTTAAAGGGTATGCTTGAACCAATTTATGAAGAACAGGTAATTGGTCATGCTGAGATTCTTCAGATATTCAAGGCTTCAGGTGTTGGTAATATTGCCGGTGCGATTGTTAAAGATGGTAAGATTACTAAGAATGCATCTGTAAGAATTACAAGAGAAGGCGAACAGATATTTGAAGGACCTATTGCAACTCTTAAGAGATTTAAGGATGAAGTGAAGGAAGTTAAGGGTGGCTTTGAATGTGGTCTTGTATTTGAAAAATTTGGTGATATTAAAGAGGGCGACATTGTAGAAGCTTATGAGATGGTAGAAGTTCCTAGATAGAAAGAAATATAGGAATTAAAACACATGGCAACAGGTTTAATAATTGATGTTAAATCTGTTGTTTTTGTGCTTTTATAGTAATATTATAATGCATAAGCAAAGTGCTGCAGTGTCGGCAGAATGGAGATATATATGCGTAAGAACAGTGTAAAAAATACCAGAATTAATGGTGAAGTATTAAAAGAACTGAGTAATATAATAAGAAGTGAGATTAAGGATCCAAGAATTAATCCAATGACTTCTGTTGTATCAGTTGAGGTTGCACCTGACCTTAAGACATGTAAAGCGTATATTAGTGTTTTAGGTGATGAGCAGTCACAGCAGGATACTATTAAAGGTCTTAAGAGTGCAGAAGGATATATAAGAAGACAGCTTGCAAGAAGTATTAATCTTAGAAATACACCGGAGATTAAATTTATTCTTGATCAGTCTATAGAATATGGTGTAAATATGTCACATCTTATAGATGAGGTAACTAAGCATGATGAATTAAGTCATGTTACTGAGGCAGAAGAAAAAGAATCTGAAAATGAGGATTAGTGTGAATAATCTGAAATAAATATGTAATATCCAGACATAAGGATGTATGTCCGGAAAGGGGAAGCAATGAATATTTTAAATGAATTGGGAGAAGCCAGAACAGTTGGAATTACAGGGCATATACGTCCTGATGGAGACTGTGCAGGTTCTACATTAGGACTTTATAATTATCTTAAACTTAACAGACCTGAACTTGATGTTGATATATATCTTGAGAAACCGTCTGACGATTTTGCATATTTGTCAGGCTTTGATGATATTAAGACAGAGCCTGACAGATATAAGAAATATGATGTATTTGTTGTGCTTGACTGTAGTTCGCTTGACAGAATTGAACCATTTATAAGCTGCTATAATAATGCGGCTAAGACTATATGCATAGACCATCATATCAGTAATGGGGAATTTGCCAATGTCAATCTTGTTGAACCTGAATCAAGTTCAGCATCTGAGGTGCTTTATACAACATTTGATGAAGAAAAGGTTGATAAAAATATAGCAGAATGTATCTATACCGGAATAATACATGATACCGGAGTGTTTAAATATAGCTGTACCTCTGCAAGAACCATGACGATTGCAGGTAAAATGATGGAGAAGGGTATTGATTATTCAGATATAATTGATAACAGCTTTTATAAAAAGTCATATATACAGAATCAGATACTTGGAAGGGCATTGCTTGAAAGTGTGCTTTTTTATGACGGTAAATGTATATTTTCAAGTGTAACAAAGGACGAGATGGCTTTCTATGGTGTTACTGGCAAGGAACTTGGCGGTATAGTTGAACAGCTAAGGCTTACAGATGGAGTTGAAGTGGCAATCTTTCTATATGAATCAGGAGATGACGAGTACAAGGTAAGCATGCGTTCTAAGAAGCTTATTGACGTAAGTAAGATTGCGGTTCACTTTGGCGGCGGAGGTCATATAAGAGCAGCGGGATTTACGGCAGAGGGAACTGTATATGACATTGTCAATGGCATTGGTGCAATGATTGAAGAACAGTACAAGGCATTAAAGAATGAGGATTAGTGTGAAAAATAATGCTGGTGCGATTATTTTTTACACGGCTATTTGTTTCAGAGCAGAACAAATAGCTCCCTATGGCAGAAGAAAAATCGTCTGCGCGAATTATTCTTCGCCTCTTCGCAACAAAGTTGCTCAGAAATGAGGATTAGTATGAATGGCATTATTAATATATATAAAGAACAGGGGTATACTTCCCACGATGTAGTTGCAAAACTAAGGGGTATACTTCGTATGAAGAAAATCGGCCATACTGGAACTCTTGATCCTGATGCGGTGGGAGTTCTGCCGGTATGTACCGGCAGGGCGACTAAGCTGTGCGGTATGATAACAGACTGGGGCAAGACATATGAAGCTGTTATGCTTCTTGGTACGAGAACTGATACACAGGATATATCGGGAAATATATTATCGCAGACAGAGGTAAATGTTACAAAGATTCAGATAATGGATGTAATAGGCTCATTTACCGGAGAATATGACCAGATACCACCTATGTATTCAGCACTTAAGCATAATGGTAAAAAATTATACGAGCTTGCAAGGCAGGGAATAGAGATAGAAAGAAAACCAAGAAGAGTTAATATCAAATCAATTCTTATTAATGATATTAATCTGGAAGACAATGATAAGATGGTAACATTTACAGTGGAGTGTTCTAAAGGAACATATATAAGGACATTGTGTGAGGATATAGGCAATAGGCTGGGATGTGGTGCGTGTATGCAGTCACTTAAAAGAACAAGAGTAGGAAGCTTTAGTATTGATAACAGTTATACACTTTCACAGATTGAACAAATGGTACAGGCTGGAAAGACAGATGAGATCTTAACACCTATAGATGAGATGTTTTCAGACAGCAGGAAGGTTATTATATCACAGGAGTATGATAAACTTCTTTATAATGGCAACAAGCTTCCATATAATTCAATACAGGGAAAAAACGATGTTCAGCACAATGAAGATGAACAGGTAAGAGTTTACGATAAGAATGATGAGTTTATTGGTGTATACAGATTTAAGGAAAATGAATTTGTTCCGGTAAAGATGTTTTATCAGCCATAACTGCCAGGACGTGACAGACATAGTCTTATTATTGTATCTAGCCGGTATGGTTACGGAATATTGACATATATTTGACAGAAATGAAAGGCGGTACAGGAGTTTAAATGAAATACATTCAGGGAGTAGAAGAATTTAGATTGAATGGACCATCAGCTGTAACACTTGGAAAATTTGACGGAGTTCATACAGGACATCAGAAGCTTATATCAATAGTAAAGGAAAAGGCGCAGGAAAATAATGTGCTTTCGGCTGCATTTACTTTTGACAGGATTCCTCTTAGCATATGTCCGCAGAATTTTCAGCATTTTATAACTACTAATACTGAAAGAAAAAGAATAATGGAGAGTCTTGGGCTTGATGTTGAAATTGAATATCCATTTACAGAGCATCTTATGAATACAGAACCGGAAGAATTTATTAAGCATATTATTATTGGAAAGCTCAATGCAAAATATGTTGTTGTTGGAACTGATTACAGATTTGGCAGAAACAGGATGGGTAATGTGGATCTGCTCATAGAAAAGGGACCTGAATATGGTTTTGAAACAATAGTTGTTGAAAAGGAAAAGTATCAGGACAGAGAGATAAGCAGTACATATGTAAGGGAGGAGTTAAAACTCGGTCATATGGAAACGGCCAATATACTGCTTGGCAGACCCTATTCTGTATATGGAATAGTTGCAAAGGGAAATCAGTTTGGAAGAACACTTGAGATACCAACTATTAATCTTTATCCGTCAGAGAGCAAGCTTCTTCCTCCAAATGGCGTATACGCTTCTATTACGGAGCTGGATGGCAGGAAGTATTACGGTGTTACTAATGTGGGAACAAAGCCTACAGTAAGTGACGGTTTTACAATCAGCGTTGAGACTAATCTTTTCGATTTTGATAAAGATATATATGGAAAGACTGTTAATGTGTCTTTAATGCATTTTGTAAGACCAGAGATGAAATTTGAATCTGTTGAGGCATTACAGAAGCAGATGAAGGGGGATGCAAAGTTCGCAAGGGATATGTTTAGTGTAAAATAATAACGGTCATTAATTATTTTATAAAAATAAGCGGACTTGTTAAAAAGATATCACCTGTTATAGCTGCATGTATATTGGGAGTAACATTTTTTTCTGTGACGGGCTGTGGAACTTCATCATCAGCCGGTTCACAGAGTACTGAGGCGGCAGTAAAAGAAGCAGCTGTGGATGATACACAGCAGGAGATTGATGTTGAAGTTGACAAGTCTCAGGTAGATAATTCCGTACCCGGTGATTATATAGTGTATTATAAGGCAGTTGATTCAGAGGGAAATGAGACAACCAAAGAAGCTGTATATTCGTTTAAGGAGGAAGAAACGCAGGAGACTCAGCAAGAGGCAGAAAGTCTTGAGCAGATTGTTGCAATTGTATTATCAGAGATTACTGATGATTCAATGTCTATGGGAGAGAAGGCAAGGGCTGTATTTAACTATGCCCATGGAAAGATAGGATATTCATATAATAACTATGGTGGCTATGACTGGCAGAGCGAGGCATATTATGCATTAAAAGATATCGAAAAAAGCGGATATATAGGTGGAGACTGTTTCACATATTTAATTCAAAACAGTTATTCGAATATAAAACGTATTTTCTAAAAAAATTATAATATAATGTATTTTCTAAAAAATTATAATATAATGTGTTTTCTACAAAAATATCTTGCATATATAATAATTATATGATATATTAACAAAGTATGTTAGCCGCTATTCAGTATCAGGACACTCCGACCTGATTCTTAGTAGCCGGTGATTATTTTAAGGAGGATTTACAATGATATCTAAAGAAAAGAAATCAGAAATTATTGCAGAATATGGTAGAAAGCCTGGAGATACAGGTTCACCAGAAGTTCAGATTGCTATTCTTACAACAAGAATTGCTGAACTTACAGAACATTTAAAGGTTAATCAGAAGGATCATCATTCAAGAAGAGGTCTTCTTAAGATGGTTGGTAAGAGAAGAGCATTACTTGAGTACCTTAAGAAGAACGATATCGAAGGTTACAGAAACCTTATCGCTCGTTTAGGAATCAGAAAGTAATTTTTTTAGGCGGAGTGTATACACTCCGCCTATTTATTTGTTAAGATTTCTACAGATTGGATATGCCGAGACCACTGAAATATATATTTATTTAAAGTGTATATTTCAGTTGTTTCGGACCATCTGTAAGATTAGAGAAGCCGCTCAGAAATAAAGATTAATATTAATTAAATGCCGTATGGCGGAATGGAGAATTTATGTATAAGCAGTATACTATGGAATTGGCCGGCAGAACACTTCGTGTTGATATTGGCAGGGTGTGTGCACAGGCTAATGGTGCAGCTTTAATGCACTATGGAGATACAGTTGTTCTTTCAACAGCAACAGCTTCAAAGGAGCCAAGAGAGGGAATAGATTTCTTCCCATTGAGCGTTGAATATGAAGAAAAGATGTATTCAGTTGGAAAGATACCTGGCGGATTTAATAAAAGAGAAGGTAAGGCATCAGAAAATGCTATCCTTACATCAAGAGTAATAGACAGACCAATGCGTCCATTATTCCCTAAGGATTATAGAAATGATGTTACTCTTAATAATATGGTTATGTCAGTAGATACAGAATGCAGACCTGAACTTCTTGCAATGTTGGGTTCAGCTCTTTCAGCATCTATTTCAGATATTCCATTTGACGGACCATGTGCAACTACACAGGTTGGTCTTATTGATGGTGAATTTATTATTAATCCATCACAGAAGCAGTGGGCAGAAGGTGATTTACAGCTTACAGTTGCATCTACAAGCAAGAAAGTTATCATGATAGAAGCAGGTGCTAATATTGTTCCTGAAGATAAAATGATTGAAGCTATATATATGGCACATGATGTCAATCAGACAATTATTGAATTTTTCAATAAGATTGTTGCAGAGGTTGGCAAGGAGAAGCATTCATATGTAAGCTGTGCAGTTCCTGATGAGATGTTTGAGGCAATGAAGAAGATTGTTACTCCGGAAGAGATGGAAGAGGCTGTATTTACAGATGATAAGCAGACTCGTGAAAAGAATATTGATGAAGTAACAGAAAAGATGAAGGAAGCATTTGCTGATAATGAAGAGTGGCTTGCAGTACTCGGTGAAGCTGTATATCAGTATCAGAAAAAGACTGTCCGTAAGATGATTTTAAAGGATCACAAAAGACCTGACGGAAGAGCTATTGACCAGATCAGACCACTTGCAGCAGAAGTTGATATTATTCCAAGAGTACATGGTTCAGCTATGTTCACAAGAGGACAGACACAGATATGTGATGTGGTAACACTTGCTCCTTTATCAGAAGCTCAGAAGATTGACGGACTTGATGAAAATGTTACGACAAAAAGATATATGCATCATTATAATTTCCCTTCATACTCTGTTGGTGAAACTAAGCCATCAAGAGGACCGGGACGAAGAGAGATTGGTCATGGAGCTTTAGCAGAAAGAGCACTTCTTCCTGTTATTCCATCAGAGAAGGAATTTCCTTACAGCATCCGTGCTGTATCGGAGACATTCGAATCAAATGGTTCTACATCAATGGCTTCAACATGTGCATCATGTATGTCATTAATGGCAGCCGGGGTTCCTATTAAGGCTATGGTAGCCGGTATCTCATGCGGACTTGTTACAGGTGATACAGATGATGATTATGTTGTATTAACAGATATTCAGGGACTTGAAGATTTCTTTGGTGATATGGACTTTAAGGTAACCGGTACAACAGAAGGTATTACAGCTATCCAGATGGATATTAAGATTCATGGACTTACAAGACCTATAGTAGAAGAAGCTATAAGAAGAACAAGACAGGCAAGACTCTTTATTATGGATACATGTATGAAGAAGGCTATTGAAGAGCCAAGAGACCATGTTGGTGAATATGCACCTAAGATTATCCAGACAGAGATTGATCCTGCTAAGATTGGTGAAGTTGTAGGTCAGCGTGGTAAGGTTATTAATGCTATTATTGAAGAATGTGGTGTTAAGATTGATATTACAGATGATGGTTCAGTTTCAGTATGTGGCGTTGATCAGGCTGGAATGGATAAGGCTATGAAGTATATCAGGACTATTGCTGAGGATTTTGAAGAAGGTGCGATTTATGAAGGTAAGGTTGTAAGCATTAAGGAATTTGGTGCATTTATCGAATTTGCTCCTGGTAAGGAAGGTATGGTTCATATTTCAAAAGTTGCTAATGAAAGAATTAATCATGTAGAAGATGTTCTTACTCTTGGTGATGTTGTTAAGTGTAAGTGCATGGGCAAAGATAAGATGGGAAGAATCAGTTTCTCTATCAAAGATGCCCAGTAATATTCAGGCTAATGATGTATAAATAGAAAGGAGAGTCCGCCGGAAATTAACCGGTGGACAGATAAGGCTATGATAGATAATAATTGTGCATATTGTGTAGAAGGTGAACTTGTAGATAAGTTTGGTATTAAGATTTGTGAACTTGAGACATCTAAAGTATATCTTTTTAAGGAGCAGAGTCATCCGGGAAGATGTATTGTTGCTCATAAGAAGCATGTGGGAGATATGAATGAACTTACAGCAGAGGAAAGAGCTGCATATTTTGAGGATGTTGCAAGAGTAGCAAGAGCTATTATGGCTGCATTCCATCCTGATAAGGTTAATTATGGTGCATATGGAGATACAGGACATCACCTTCATTTTCATCTTTGCCCTAAATATAAGGATGAATATGAATGGGGTGGAGTATTCCTTATGAATCCTGATAAGAAGTATCTTTCAGATTCAGAATATGCTGAAATGATTGAAAAGATTAAGGCAAATATTAAATAATACACTGCTATATTGTGGTATATAAGTATATAGAAGAATCCCATGGACAGACATTATTTAAAGATTAGTCTGTTTATGGGATTTTTTTGTGTGAAAAATAAAGTGGTATATATTTATGTAATATTAAAAATATTTTTTGATAAGCAATTAGATACGTGTTATAAAGTAATTTATAATAAGTCATTAGATATGTTTTATGAAGAAATTTATAATAAGTACTATAAATGAGCAAATACAGAAAAATGCACAAAAACAATCTCTTGTTGTCCGTGACCTGAATACATTGCGTCAAATCAATTGAAAAAATCTCTTTGTAACACGGACAAATTTGTGCAATATTTTAAATTTGCTCATTTATAGATAAGTAATTAGATATGTATTATAAAGAAATTTATAATAAGCAATTAGATATGTATTATAAAAAATTATCATAAGTAATTAGATATAGATTGGAAAGATATTTATAATATGTAATTTATTATATTGTTGTACATTATATTACGCTGCATGTCTTTGTACAGACAGGCGTTAAAAATATAGATGCTGATATATATAATATGAATTTTTTGAAAATATGTATGAAATATATATCATCACTTTTATTTTGGGTGAATATATGGTAAAATAATACAAAAATATTTAGAGTCGTGCAATGACAGATGGAATTGATATGGTTATGGGAGACTTTTTTACTGGTGGGAAAAGAGGTTGCGGTATATGGGGAAAGATATAGATATGAAATCATCGCCGATGATGTCGGAGAGCGGAAAGAAAGAACTTTATTTATATTCATTAAAGAAGATGGCAATAGAAAATGCAGATAAGAACAGGGTTTCATTAACGAATCTTTATGGGCTTAAGGCATTTTTTTGTATAGCTAATGAATTAATGAATAATAATAAGGATAAGACGTATGCTCTTATCAGAATGGATATTTACAGCTTTAAGACGGTTAATGAGTTTTGCGGAAGAGAAGCAGGAGATGATATGCTGCGATATATATCGGACTGTTTTAGAAAATATGAGAAAGAGGATACGGTTGTCGGGCACTTAAGAGCAGATATATTTGTTATGTGTGTGCCATTTAAAGACAGGCAGGAACTGATAGATATTACATCGGAGATTAAGTGAAAAATCGATGCATATGAGCTATCTTGTAAGGCATTTCCGGCATTTGGGATATGTATAGCTAAGACTAACATGGATGTCAGCCTGATGTGTGATTATGCTGATATGGCTTTACAAAAGATTAAAGGAAAGGTCTTCACATATTATGCTTTTTATGATGATAATATGCGTAAGGAGCTTATGTATGAGCGCAGAATTGAAAATGAGATAGAAGATGCATTAAGAACCGGTTGTCTTAAGGTGTATATCCAGCCTAAGGTCGATATGAGAGATGGCAGAATAGTTGGAGGCGAAGCTCTTATAAGATGGATTCATCCGACGGAAGGTTTTATATATCCTGATAAATTTATACCTGTTCTTGAAAAAAGTGGACATATAGTGGATGTTGATACATTTGTATGGCATAATGTTATCAGGAAGATAGGTGACAGAATTAAGAATGGAAAAAGAATAGTACCTATATCCCTTAACGTATCAAGAGTTCACGTGTATCATACCAATTTCAGCGAAATACTTGAAAATTTTATAAGAGAATATGATATATCGGCAGGCTATGTCCCATTAGAAGTGACAGAGAGTATATTTATTGATGATGAGATGAATTTTTATGATAAGGTAACACAGCTTCAGAATAGAGGATTTAAGTTTGTTATGGATGATTTTGGAGCAGGATATTCATCTCTTAATATGTTAAAGACAGAGCCTGTAGATGAAGTTAAGATAGACAGATTATTTCTTAATGATATTGAGAATCTAAAAAGTCAGGTTGTAATACGAAATATAATTAATATGATTAACGAACTTGGGCTTGATATGATTGCGGAGGGTGTTGAGACAGAAGAACAGGCAGAACTTCTTAAAAGCTATGGGTGTAATAAGGCACAGGGGTTCTTATATTACAGACCTATGCCGATGGAAGAATTTGAACAGCTTCTTGATTCAGGAATGTAAATGAGTTGCAATGACACTTGTAATATTACTTTATTAGTGATATAATAATCTTTAGCGCTTTATACAGCATTTGATAAAATATATGAAAGGAAAAGCTAAGTATATATTTAGCTGCGGATTAAAATAATGTCAGGACATTCAAAGTTTGCCAATATCAAGGCTAAAAAAGAAAAGAACGATTCAGCTAAGGGCAAGATTTTCACAAGACTTGGAAAGGAAATCCTCGTTGCGGTTAAAGAGGGCGGCCCGGATATAAATAACAATAGTAAGTTAAGACAGGTTGTTGCTAAGGCTAAAGCTAATAATATGCCTAATGATAATATTGAAAGAAGTATCAAGAAGGCTGCTAATAGTGATACTGCTGCTCTTGAAGCAGTTACATATGAAGGATATGGCCCTAATGGTACGGCTATTATTGTCGAAGCTCTTACAGATAACCGTAACAGAGCTGCATCTAATATTAGAAATGCATTTACAAAGGGTAACGGTAATGTAGGAACACCTGGTTGTGTATCATTTATGTTTGATAAGAAGGGACAGATTATTATTGCAAAGGAAGACTGTGATAAAGATGCTGATGAACTTATGATGCTTGCACTTGATGCCGGAGCTGAGGATTTTGCTGAAGAGGATGACAGCTATGAAGTAACAACAGCACCAGAAGATTTCGATGATGTTAATGAAGCTCTTACAAAAGAGGGAATTACATTTGCATCAGCAGAGGTTACTATGATTCCACAGACATGGGTTGACCTTACAGATGAGGCAGATATTAAGAGCATGAATAAGATTTTATCTTTACTGGATGATGAAGATGATGTACAGAATGTATATCATAACTGGAATGAACCGGATGATGATGAGGAATAATTCTGATTATATAGTTAAATTCTAAGATTATAACACTTTTTTGCATATATTTGTATGTAAAAAAGTGTTTTTTTATGGCAAATTTTGAAATAGTATGTTAATATTATACGTGGGAAAAGTGTAATTCTAAAGACCAATGATTTATACCAGGTTGTAAGAGGTGGATTATGCATTTAAATGAATTGGATAATGGGGAGAATATTAAATACAAGATAAAGATTAAGAATAATTTATTTGAATTTGATGGAAGAGTACTTGGGAGCAACAAGAGTGGTTTATTATTATCACCGGTAAGTGTGAATGGAAGAGTGTTCAGATTTGATAACACAGATACATCGTTAAGTATAATATACGGATATGAAAATGAACTTCCTATTATATGGGAAAATGTTACATGTCAGACAATTACATTTGATACAAGGAAGATATACAGAGTTTCGGAGACCTCAGAAGGGGTTCAATATAACAGAAGAGGTGCATTTCGTCTTAATATAATGGTTAATTGTGTTGTTAAGATGTGTAATGACACTAAGATAGAAGTAGCTAAGTTAAGGGATGTAAGTAAGACGGGATTTTCTGTAATTCTTGATAAGGATATTTCTGACACAATTAATACGGGAATCAGGGTTATGTTTACTGATGACAGCGAGGATATTAACATATCAGGAATGGTTGTAAGGAAGGCATCATATAGCAATGGCAGGGTATTGTATGGATGCAGGCTTATGCATACCGGTAATAATTTTGACAGTTATATGAGTAATAAACAAAGAGAGATGATAGAATATTTACAGAAGGGCAGATAATCAGCCGATATAAAGGAGTGACTCGAATGAATAATAAGCTTGATGAAGAACGCAGGAATAAGTTCCTTGCCAATGTAAGGGAGGCAAAGAGTGGAATATCACAAAAATACACTTTTGAGATGACGAAGCTTTGTCCTGATTGTGGAACCAAGATGAAATATATATATGGAGAGATGTTTGAATGTCCGACATGTGGAAAGAAACAGTTATCAGATTTTGGACTTGTGCGTGAATATCTTGATTCACACGGACCACAGCCGGCAATTATAATATCTGAAGCGACAGGTGTAAGCGTAGATGTTATAGATCATTTTTTAAGACAGGGAAGAGTTGAGATTCCTGATGGTTCGGGTGTATATATAAAGTGTCAGTCATGTGGTGCAGACATAAGATATGGAAGATATTGTCCTGAATGTATGGCGAAGATGAGTAAGAAGTTGGGCAAAGCTCTTCTTGCTTCTGATATGGGAGAGAGACCTACAAAGAAAGTTGATATGTCAGGTAAGATGCATATCTTAAACCGGACAGAAGAAGATCATGATAAAAAGACCGGACGCAGATGATTTGACATATAATTTACCAATTAATAAAATAATAAATTAATATATTAATTTATTAATATAATAAAGATGCTGCCGCATTAACGATATATATAAGATAGGAAATTGTCTGTAACAATTGATATCTTATATATATCAGCTTAGTGCGGCAGCATCTTTTTGATAAATTAATATTAACTATGTTTATATTAATTTTGTGCTATAATCAATATTGTGTTAACTTTCAGTTATATAATATTGGTTATATAGCTGTAAATTAAAGATTAAATCCGAAATATCTTACAGCATTGTTGTATGAGATACCTTCAACAATCTTCTTAAGTGCTTTTTCATCATCTGGATATTCACCATTCTCTACCCAGCCACCGATAAGTTCACACATAATTCTTCTGAAGTATTCATGTCTTGTATAAGATAAGAAGCTTCTTGAATCTGTAAGCATACCGATGAAGTTACCAAGAAGACTTAAGTTAGCAAGTGATGTCATCTGGTTAGTCATACCTACCTTGTGATCATTGAACCACCATGCAGAACCCTGCTGAATCTTGCCAACAGCCTTAGAATCCTGGAAACAACCAAGAACTGTTCCGATTGCAGCATTAACAGATGGGTTAAGTGAGTAGATGATAGTCTTTGGAAGTTCATCTGTAACATTTAATGCATTAAGGAACTGAGCCATCTCTGCTGAACAGTCATATGTGTTGATGCAGTCATAACCTGTATCTGGTCCTAACTGGTTATATCTTAATGTGTTATTATCACGGATAGTACCATAATGTAACTGCATTACCCAGTTAAGCTTGTTATATTCCTTACCAACAGATACCATGAATGCTGTCTTGAACTTGTTCATCTCTTCGGTTGTAATTGTCTCGCCAGAGAATCTCTTAGCAAAGATTGCTTCGATTTCTTCATTTGTATATGGCTTGTACATTACATATTCAAGAGCGTGGTCAGAAACTGAACAACCCATTGAATCGAAGAACTGCATTCTGTTTCTTAAAGCGTCCATTAATGTAGCAAATGAATTAACCTTAACTCCGCTGACATCAGATAATGTAGCAAGGTAATCAAGATATTCAGGCTTTTCAATGTTCATAGCCTTGTCAGGTCTCCATGCTGGAAGAACCTGTACATCAAATGTATCATCTTCTTTAAGAACCTTGTGCCATTCAAGTGAATCAACAGGATCATCTGTTGTACAGATTAATGTAACATTAGACTGTTTGATGAGGTTACGGACTGACATTGAATCTTCCTGTAACTTAGCATTGCAAAGATTCCATACTTCTTCAGCAGTATCGCCATTTAATATACCTGTATAACCGAAGTATCTTTGAAGTTCAAGGTGGCTCCAGTGGTAAAGAGGGTTACCAATAGCCATCTCAAGTGTTTCAGCCCACTTCTGGAACTTTTCTCTGTCGGATGCATCACCTGTGATGTACTTTTCATCAACACCGTTAGTTCTCATCTGACGCCACTTATAATGGTCGCCGCCAAGCCATACCTGTGTGATATTCTCAAACTTTCTGTCTTCTGCTATTTCCTTAGGGTTGATATGACAGTGGTAGTCAAGAATTGGCATCTTTTCAGCATAGTCGTGGAATAAATGCTGTGCAGATGGTGTTGAGAGTAAAAAATCTTTGTCCATGAATTTTTTCATGCTTTTAGTCCTCCTAAAATTAAAATTTAGTTGTATTGCGTTTTATTATTTTAGCGGAAACGGTGTTCTTGTTAGATACGCTGTCACCGCATAAAACCTTCATTAAAGTATCTACAGCCTTCATTGAAAGTAATTCGACCTGGCTGTCGATAGATGTAAGCTCCGGCTCTGTACAGTTGGAGATTACGGAGTTGTTATAACCGACGATTTCAATATTATCAGGTATAGCAATATTATGCCCATGTGCATATTTAACGGCACCGACGGCGAGTATATCATCCGAGGATACCACGGCATCAATTGTAAGTCCTTTATAATACATTGAGTTAAGATAATCAAGTGCATCAGAAATGTTTTTTGAACAAAGATGCATATATTCCTGACTTGTATTAATGCTGTGTGAATTAAAAGCATCTTTAAAGCCGTTAAGCTTATTAAGACCGCTATAAGATGTACTTGTATATAAATATACAATATTACGTCTGCCATTCTCTATAAGAGAGGAGGTGACTTCATATACAGCAGCATAGTCATCACATAATATGGAATAAATGTCAGGACTGTTTATAAAACCATTTACAAGGATTATGGGAAGTTCTTTGGAAGCTTCTGTAATATAGCTGCAATCATCCCCGGGTTCGTTAAAAACGAATTGGGAACCGACAAGTATTATTCCATCAACACGTTTGCTTAATAACAGATCCAGATATTTTTTCTTGGTTATAATATCCCGTCCGGTACAGCATAATAGTGAATCATATCCATTCTTGCGTAATTCCTGCTCTATATAGTAAACAGCATTGGCAAGGTAGGCATCTGATGAATCACTGCACATTATTCCTATTGTCTTCATTGTGTTAAGACCTAATCCTCTTGCAAAAATATTAGGTGTATAATCTAATTCTTTCATAGCATTAAGAACTCTTGATTTGGATTTGTCACTTACATTGGCCTTTCCGTTAAGAACTCTTGATACAGTGGCAATTGAAACGCCTGCCTTTTTTGATACGTCATATATGTTCATAAATAATCCATTTCTGTATACTCAGGTTAAGAGTAAAAGTGTAATAAAATTGTCAAATGTAAGTACTTACATATTGATAATTTTATTATACAATGGTATTATTATAAAAACAAGTGTGATGTAAGAAAATATTTAATTCATATTTTACAGGTGAACGGTTTATAAATTAATTTATAAAAAGAAATAAAAAAATGATTGACTAATTTATGATTTAAGTATATTTTATATTTGTAAGCGCTTACATGCACTTATTTATTACGATGGATATCAGAAAGATTTAATTTGTATCCATTGCTTTTATACCATTGTTACATATTGGTTAATTAAGGGGATGAATCCTCTATAAAAAAAGGAGATTAAAAATGCAAAGATTAAACAAGAGTATTACTCATGCAGTTGACAGACCAGTAAAGGTTATGCAGTTTGGTGAAGGTAACTTCCTTAGAGCATTCGTTGATTATATCTTCGATGTTACTAACGAAAAGACAGATTTCAATGGTGGTGTTGTAATCGTTAAGCCTATCGAATTCGGTACACTTGAAAGATTCCATGATCAGGAATGTCAGTATACACTTCAGTTAAGAGGTTTTGAAAATGGACAGGCTAAGGAGATTACTCGTCAGATTACATCTGTAGTTGATGCTGTTGCAGCTATTGAAGACTATGACAAGTTCATGGAATACGGCACATCTGAGACTCTTAGATTCATTGTTTCCAATACAACAGAAGCAGGTATTGTATTTGATGAGACTGATGATTTTAATGCATGCCCTCCTAAGACTTATCCAGGTAAGCTTACAAAGCTTCTTTTTGAAAGATATAAGAAGTTTAACGGAGCAGCAGATAAGGGACTTATCTTACTTCCATGTGAACTTATTGCAGATAATGGTATTGAGCTTAAGAAGTGCATTATGCAGTTTATCGACTTATGGAAATTAGAAGATGGATTCAAGGACTGGGTTAATACAGCATGCTCATTCTGTCCTACATTGGTAGATAGAATCGTTCCTGGTTATCCAAGAGATGATGCAGAAGAACTTTGCAAGGAATGGGGATATGAAGATCAGTTAATCGACAGAGCTGAAACATTCGGTCTCTGGGTTGTTGAAAGTGATTCTAATCTCCCATTAGAGCAGCTTGAGAAGGAACTTCCATTTAAGGAAGCTGGTTTAAATGTTGTATTTACAAAGGATCATCATCCATATAAAGAAAGAAAGGTTAGAATTCTTAATGGTTCTCATACATCTTTCGTACTTGCATCATTCCTTGCAGGTAATGACAATGTAGAAAACTCAATGAAAGATGCTACAATAAGAAAGTATATGGAAGAAACATTATATGATGAAGTTATTCCTACACTTTCACTTGCTAAAGAAGATTGTGATGAATTTGCTAAGGCTGTTATTGACAGATTCCTTAACCCATTCGTAGATCACAAGTTACTTAGCATTTCACTTAATTCAGTATCTAAGTGGGAAGCAAGATGTTTACCTTCATTCTTAGGATATGTTAATAAGTTTAATAAGCTTCCTAAGTATTTAACATTCTCTATTGCAGCATTAATGAGCTTCTATACATCACAGACAGAAGCTGAATTTAATGGTGGTATTGTATTAAAGGGTAACAGAAATGGTGAAGAGTACAATATCTGTGATGACAAGAGCGTTCTTGACTTCTTCAGAGATAACTCAGCTAAGTCACCTGCTGAATTTACACATGCTTACTTAAGCAATACTAAGTTCTTTGGCGGTGAGGATCTTACTAAGGTCGCAGGACTTGAAGATGCAATCACAGCTTACATTGCTGATATCAGAGAAAGAGGAATGAGAGCTGTTGTTACTGATTTAGTAAACAATAAGTAATTAATATATATGTGTTATAATAATGCTTATATAAACGATTATATATAAGTATTTAATACAAACAACATATATAAGTGATTGGATATAATAATAAACAATTAATTGTTTTAACTGATATACCTGACTGGTATTCTGATACAATCTAAGTTTTAGTATTGGCAGTTAGAATAATACTGCAGGGCGGATGAATAGCAAATATTGCATCCGCTCTGTTGTTATGAGATATATTTATACATAAAGGAGGCGTATCATGCAGGATTTTATTAAGATTAATAAGAATGATAATGTAGCCGTAGCATTAAAGCCGATTGAAAAAGGAACAACTGTTAATGTTGCAGGCACAGAAGTGACTATGATAGAAAATATTCCACAGGGTCACAAGTTTGCAATTAAGCCTGTAAAGAAGGGCGACGCAGTTATAAAGTACGGATTCAGAATTGGATATGCTCAGGCAGATGTTGAGGTTGGTGGATGGATTCATACACATAACTTAAAGACAGCCCTTGGAGAATTACTTGAATATACTTATAATCCGGAAGGACATAAGGATGTAGAACCAACAGAAGAAGCATTTTTTGATGGTTATATGAGAGAAAATGGTAAGGTTGGTGTTCGTAATGAAGTATGGATTATCCCAACTGTAGGATGTGTTAATTCTATTGCAAGAGCTATTGAGGCAACTGCAAGAATGAATAAGCCTGAAGGTGTTGATGAAGTAGTAGCATTTCCTCATCCATACGGATGTTCACAGACTACAGAAGATCAGGAAAATACAAGAACAGTATTAGCTGACCTTATTAATCATCCTAATGCTGGAGCAGTTCTTGTACTTGGTCTTGGTTGTGAGAACAGCCGTATTGAAGTATTAAAGGACTATATCGGAGAGGTTAATCCTGACAGGGTTAAGTTCTTACAGGTACAGGATGTTGAAAATGAGCAGGAAGAAGCTGAAAAGCTTATGAAGGAACTCATGGCTTATGCTGCAACATTTAAGCGTGAAAAGGTAAGTGCAAAGGAACTTGTTATTGGTATGAAGTGTGGTGGTTCTGATGGTTTGTCAGGAATTACTGCTAATCCAACAGTTGGTCTTTTCTCAGACATGCTTGTATCTAAGGGAGGAACAACAATACTTACAGAAGTACCTGAAATGTTTGGTGCTGAGACACTTCTTATGGACAGATGTGCTAATAAGGAACTCTTTGATAAGACAGTTCACCTTATTAACGATTTCAAGGAATACTTTATTAAGAATGGTCAGGAAATATATGAAAATCCATCACCTGGTAATAAAGATGGCGGTATTACAACACTTGAAGACAAGTCACTTGGATGTACACAGAAGTCAGGAAGTTCACTTGTAAAGGGAGTACTTGCATATGGTGAAAGAGT
Source organism: uncultured Eubacterium sp. (assembly GCA_900545725.1). GTDB lineage: Bacteria > Bacillota > Clostridia > Lachnospirales > Lachnospiraceae > Lachnospira. The sequence continues at coordinate 7,781 of URAI01000008.1, read as the reverse complement.
AAATACTAAGGGGCTTAATCTTTTAAGTGCTCCTGGTAATGACCTTGTTGCTTCTACAGCATGTGCAGCAGCAGGCGCACAGATGGTTCTGTTTACAACAGGAAGAGGAACACCATTTGCATCACCTGTACCAACTGTTAAGATTGCGACTAACTCAAGACTTGCAGGCAATAAGAAGAACTGGATTGATTTCAATGCCGGAAGACTTGTTACAGATGATATTCCGATGGAACAGCTTGCAGAAGAATTATTCCAGCTTGTACTTGATGTTGCATCAGGTAAGAAGGTTAAGGCTGAAATAGCAGGATTCCATGACCTTGCAATCTTTAAACAGGGCGTTACATTATAATATATGAAAAATTGTAATATTAAATTAAAAAAAACATAGATTAATAAGTTAATATGTGGTAAAATATAAAAAAATACTTTGGAGGTATATTTAATAATGAATTTAAATTTAAAACCAGAAGGCACTTATGCATTTGATGCAGTATCACTTGGAGAAGTTATGCTTCGTCTTGATCCAGGCGAAGGACGTATCCGTACAGCAAGAAGCTTCAGAGCTTGGGAAGGCGGCGGAGAATATAACGTAGTACGTGGTCTTCGTAGATGCTTCGGTCTTAAGACTGCTGTTCTTACAGCTTTCGCAGATAATGAAGTTGGTAAGCTTATGGAAGATTTCATCCTTCAGGGTGGTGTTGATACATCACTTATCGCTTGGAAGAACACAGATGGTATTGGACGTCTTTGCAGAAACGGTATCAACTTCACAGAAAGAGGATTTGGTATCCGTGGAGCTGTTGGTTGTTCAGATCGTGCTAACACAGCAATCTCTCAGGCTAAGCCGGAAGATTTCGATTTTGAATATATCTTCGGAACACTTGGTGTTCGTTGGTTACATACAGGTGGTATCTATGCTGCTTTATCTGAACAGTCATGTGAGACAGTTCTTGCAGCTATTAAGACAGCTAAGAAGTATGGTACAATCGTATCTTACGACCTTAACTACCGTCCATCTATGTGGTCAGCTATCGGTGGTTTAGAGAAAGCTCAGGAAGTTAATAAGGAGATTGCTAAGTATGTTGACGTTATGATTGGTAACGAAGAAGACTTCACAGCATGCCTTGGCTTCCAGATTGAAGGTAATGATGAGAACCTTAAGTCTCTTAACATTGATGGTTATAAGAAGATGATCAACGAAGCTGTTAAGACATATCCTAACTTCAAGGCTGTTGCTACAACACTTCGTACAGTTAAGACTGCTACAGTTAATGACTGGTCAGCTCTTTGCTGGGCAGGTGGAGAAATCTACAAGGCTAAGCAGTATGATGGTCTTGAAATCATGGATAGAGTTGGTGGTGGTGATTCATTCGCTTCAGGTCTTATCTATGGTCTTATGACAACAGGTGATGCTGAAACTGCTGTAAACTATGGTGCAGCTCATGGCGCTCTTGCTATGACTACTCCTGGTGATACAACAATGGCTTCTAAGAAGGAAGTTGAAGCAATCATGGGTGGCGCTGGTGCCAGAGTACAGAGATAATTATAATTAATAATTATACTCTTTTTCAGAGGAGTTCCTTACGACAATGTAGGGAATTCCTCTGTTTTATTATAAGGTGAAATTTAAGCTTTAATTTATGGTTTGCACATCTGCTGGTTTCTGATTAAAACAAACAATTTTTGGTAAAAGAAGAAAAATTGCATATAAAAAGTTATTCAATTTTTTGCAGTGATAATTGATTAGAAATGTGGATGGTGTGAAATCGTATAACAGTGCGGGTAGTGCAAAAATGTATAATATGTGGATAGTGCAAAAATGTATAATAGTTGACAAAAAATATCTATAAATATATAATTAACAAATAAAATATTCGTAATAGCTGCAATTATTTACAACTATTATAGAGTGCATTAGAAGCACAGAAATGGAGATTAAGATGAATAAAGTTGTAGAAGAACTTGGTAAGATTGGTATTGTTCCGGTAATAGCACTTGATGATGCTAAGGATGCAGAGCCATTAGCAAAGGCACTTATTGAAGGCGGACTTCCATGTGCAGAAGTTACATTCAGAACAGAAGCTGCAGAAGAATCAATTAAGATTATGTCAGAGAAGTATCCTGAACTTATTGTTGGTGCAGGTACAGTGCTTACACCTGAGCAGGCAGACAGAGCTATGGCAGCTGGTTCTAAGTTTATTGTAAGTCCGGGACTTAATCCTAAGGTTGTTAAACATTGTCTTGATAAGGGATATCCTATTGTTCCAGGTACAAGTAATCCATCAGATGTTGAGACAGCTATTGAACTTGGTCTTGATACAGTTAAGTTTTTCCCTGCAGAAGCAGCAGGTGGTCTTAAGATGATTAAGTCTATGGCAGCGCCATATACAAAGATGCATTTTATGCCAACAGGTGGAATCAATGCTGACAACCTTAAGTCATATCTTGATTTTAATAAAATTGTATGCTGTGGTGGTTCTTGGATGGTTAAGAAGGACATGGTAACAGCAGGTGATTTTGAAGGAATTAAGAATCTTACTAAGCAGGCTGTAGATACTATGCTCGGATTTGAAGTAAGACATGTTGGTGTTAATCTTGCAAGTGCTGATGAAGCAGATGAACTTGCTGATACATTAAATAATATGTTCAGCTTTGAGAAGAAGGTTGGTAACAGCTCAATATTCTCAGGTACAGGTTTTGAACTTATGAAGAAGCCGGGTCGTGGAACTAACGGACATATTGCCATTGCAACTAACTACATTGAAAGAGCAATTTATCATCTTGAGAAGAGAGGCTTTGAATTTGATAAAGAGTCTACAGTAATTAAGGAAGGCAGAATTAAAGCTATTTACTTCAAGGGAGAGTTTGGCGGATTTGCTATACATCTTGTTCAGAAGTAATTCTAAAAACTTTTGGAAATGTGTTATTTTAATAATAAAGGTTAATGACTGTATATTATTAGAATGATACAGTATAACATTTTATAATTATATAAGACTTCTATAATAATATTGCCGGTATACGGATGATTAATTAATATCTGTATTCTGAAGCCGCTTTGTTGTTATAGAAGTCTTTTTATGTTGCAGAGGTAATTAAATGCACTTATAATTGTATTCTGATTTTAATATTAAGATTCATTCATGAGCTTTTTTGCCTGTTGAATTTCTGACTATGCCATATAAGGTGATTCTGCGTGATTAAATCCTGTATATATGGATAATAAGGACTATAAGGATTATGTGCAAAATGTCGATAAATAATTATACGGCTATGAAGAACAGAATATATTTATGTTTAAATTATATATTAAGATTTTATAATATAAATAATACACAAAATATTGAAAAAAATGTAAATAATAGTATTATAAAATAAATATTAATTTTTTATACAGATAAATCAGCTAAAATCTGTTTTCAGTAATGTTAATATAAAATATGGAAGAGAGGTTATCATTGTATGAAAAAGATTATGAAACTACGAAAGGAATGGAAAGTCTTATGTGCTGTAATATTTGCTGTCTTTGCATTTAGTGGTTATGTCATATATGCTAACGCAAGTACAGAAGTTAATATGACACTTAATACCAAGTCAATTACAGTAGGACAGAATATGGACAGTGTCGGTGCGCTATATATTTCTGATATAACAGGAACCGATGATAACAGACTGGATCCAGATCCGGCATTGAATCATGTGCCTAATCCTAATAATATTACATGGAAGACATCCGATTCTAATATTGTAAGCTTTACAGATGGTGGAGGAAGTGAGACCACTAACGGAACACATCCTGTAATTCATGGTGGATTTGCCGGTACAGCAAAGCTTACTGCTACATATGTTTCCAAGCAATATGGAGACAATGGAGCTATAGTTTCAGAAGAAGCAATTACGAGTGTATATGCTGATGTAACAGTTCCTTTATCAGTCCAGATGGATAATGTAAAGTCATTATATCAGGTTGGAGATATAATCAATATAACAGCTAATACCTGTGAAACTAACAGATTGTTTGTATCATCACTTAATGATGGTAGTGGTACACTTGGTAACGATGGTGTAGTTGAGCTTGTGTCATCTACAGCTAATTCGGTACAGTTAAGAGTATGCGGGGGTGGATATACCAAGATAACTGTAAGAACAGTTGATGGTGATGGAATAAGCAATCTTAGTAAGAGCTTTGAAATAAGAGCTGAGGTATTATTTGATACATCAAGAAGTAACTCAGCAGGTCATAAGATAATGACTCTTGCAAGTGGTGAGAAGTACATGGTGCTTGATAGAACAGATTTTGCTGATTTTACATATGAAGAGGTTCCGTCTAATGTAAAGATACCTGAGACATCAGGTGTTACATACAGATCAGCAGATACATCAATATGTGGCGTCAAGTATGGTAATGTAATAGGTGTCAGAGCAGGATTCTCAACAGTAACGGCAGGTTTATGTTCTGTCGACCAGCTTGGCAATGAAGTATGGACATCAAGGGATAATGTTACAATCGTTGTACCATTTAAAAAGATGGGTAAAGATGTAAGTAATATGAATGTTGGTGATACACTACAGCTTTCAACTTCAGCAGATCCTACTACTGTAACATGGTCAACGAGTAATAATACAGTTGCACAGGTTGATCCATCGACAGGTCTTGTAACAGCAGTAGGCGCAGGTAAGACTACAATATATGCTGTAAGAGAACAGGATGAGTTATATACTAAGTATGGTCAGGAATGTCAATTAAAATACGAACTTACAGTTATTGATGCTTTTGGACTTAGTCTTGATAAAGCGAATGTTAATATTGGTGAATCATTTGATCTGGAAGCACTTGTTACTAATGATGTAACAAAGTATCCGGTAGAATTTAAGGTCGAAAATCAGGCAGGGCCTACAGGAGTTGTTCCTACAGGTAATATTGTTACAATTAAACAGGATGGTAAGGTGCTTACCGTAACCGGTGCTGCATCGGGTACTGTTAAGATTACGGCAACACAGAATATTAATGGGGTAGTTAAGTCGGCGAGCTGTATAGTATATGTTACAACTCCGGTTGGTGATATAAGCATTAATCCTTCTTCATTACAGCTCAACAGAGGAGAACAGGATACCGTTCAGGTATTATTTAATCCGTCAGGCCCTACTAATGATAATGTTTTATGGTATACATCTAATCCGGAAGTAGCTACAGTAGAGGGTGACAGTTATACAGCTACAATTAAGGGTGTATCAGGTGGTTCTGCTACGATTTCAGTTATATCGGAAGATGGATTGAAGATTGCCACATGTGATGTATATGTAAGAGAACCTGTTACAGGTGTTGTACTTAATGAAACAACAGTTCATTCTTCAATGGCTGTTGGACAGTATCAGTTAAAAGCCACAGTTCTTCCTGATGGAGATGGAGTTAACAGAAATGTCACATGGTCATCATCAGATGAAAGTGTCTGTACAGTAGATACTAATGGTCTTGTTAAGTTTATTAAACCTGGTTATGCAACAATAATCTGTAAGACAGAAGATAATGCATTTATGGCAACATGTAATTTCTTTATAAGTATTCCAGTAGAGAATATTACACTTGATTATACAGATGAGATAATGAGAGTTGGAGATACATTAAGGATAACTGCAGCAGTAACACCAATTGAAGCATCAGATAAGACTGTTGTATGGGAATCATCTAATACAAATGTCTGTGTAGTTGATTCAACAGGTTTTGTTCAGGCTGTAGGTGTTGGAAGCTGTACAATCCTTTGTAAGTCCTATGATGGTAATGCAACGGCAATGTGTAATATCTATGTAAAACAGCCTGTTACAAGCGTTGTTTTAAATGTTAATGATATTACAGTAAGAAAGGGACAGGTATTCTGGCTTAATGCAACATGTCTGCCTGAGAATGCAGATAATAAGATATGTACATGGACAAGCCGTGATGAGAGCGTATGTACAGTTGAAAATGATGGTAAGGTAACAGCAGTAGGTGCAGGTACTACATCAATAATTGTAACTAATACAGACAGTGGTCTGACAGCGTTTTGTGTAGTTACGGTAACACAGCCGGTTACAGGAATTACATTAAATTCTGATTATCAGTTATTATGGGTAGGTGCAAAGTATGCAATTATACCTAATATTGAACCATATGATGCTGAGAATAAGAAAGTTACTTATTTATCAAGTGATCCATCAGTTGCTACAGTTGATGAAAATGGTATTGTAACGGCTGTAAGCGGTGGTACATGTATTATAGAGGTAACTACAGAAGAATGTAGTCTGACGGCTGCATGTACAATTGATGTTAAAGAATATGTTTCAAGTATTACATTGAGTGAGACAGATAAATTTATGAATATAGGAGCATCTGGTACGCTGGTAGCTTCAGTACAGACATCAACTGCAACTAATAAAGCTATAGTATGGTCATCATCGGATGATAGTGTATGTAGTGTTGATGGTGATGGTAATATATATGCTAATTCCGTGGGTAATGCTGTAATTACGGCAACTGCGGCAGATGGAAGCGGAGTGAGTGCTTCATGTCTGGTAAGAGTAGTTAATCCGGTTTCTTCTATATGGATTGAACCTGATACCGTAAGAATGTTAGTTGGTGATTCGCAGAGAGTTTATGCTCATATTGAACCGGAAGATGCTACAGTTCAGGATGTAACATGGGTATCATCCAATGAGGCGGTTGCTACAGTAGATGAATCAGGTGAGATATTTGCACTTGGTACAGGTAAATGTAAGGTTACAGCTATATCTGCTGATGGTAATGCAATTCAGGGTTCATGTTGGGTATATGTAACGCCGGTAATTAATATTTCATCACTTAAGATTAATTCAAAAGAGATATACATGCTTAATGGTAAGTCAAGACAGTTATCTGTAAGAGTAAGACCTGCTAATAATACAGATTCTTATTCATGGTATTCTACAGATACAGGAATTGTTGTTGTTGATAATGATGGTGTTATAACAACAGTAGGTCCTGGTGAAGCAGAAGTTGTTGTTGAGAGTGATAATGCAGGGGTTTCTTCATCATGTATAGTTCATTCTCTTGCTATAAGCAAGTCATATATAACACTTGAACAATATGACCAGTTCTGGCTCGATGTTATTGGAACAAGTGATAATGTTATATGGAGAAGCAGTAATCCAAGGGTATGTACGATAACGCAGAGTGGTGCTATCACAGCAAGAAAGGCTGGTACGACTACTGTAACTGCTGTTGTTGATAATAAGACACTTACATGTACAGTTAAGGTTACTAATTTTAGATAATATCTTTTGAAATATATGGTTATAATGTTATAAAATACATAATGGGGCTGTCGTTTTAACGATTGAAATTCGTTAAGGCGACAGCCTCTATTTCTTATAAAAATACAATTTTTAAATCTTCAAATGAGCTTTCAGCTGAATGCATCGGTTCATCCGATATAATACACCTTAATCAGATATGATTCGATTCAAATCCTCTTTTCTGTGTTTTATAAATGTCTTTGCAACTTGTAATACCTTAGATCTTTCTTCTAACGGTGTTATGCAGTTATTACCTTGCTGCTAATCTATGGAATAGGGCTTGGAGTGACTTTTAAGTTAATCAGTAAATATAGAGCGAGGCGTACACGAAAGGAAGAACAGGAAAACAATAAAAAAGATGAAACAGACTGATAACTTACAGCCTGTAGGATTAAGAAAATTGGGATTTGTTGAAATGCGGGGTGTAGTGGGGAAGTGGCGGATTGTATTGGGAATTTTAAAACGATGGATGA